>DAHUXT010000309.1 GCA_027307065.1 Ktedonobacteria bacterium | reverse complement strand
GATGCCATCCAGCGCGACGCTCTCTCTGGCCGAGCTTGGTCCCCGCCTCAAGCCTGAATATACCGCCGCCGAGTATCCCTGGCTGCGGACACTGGTCGAGCGGCTGGCGCGTGATGGACTGGTGCGGTTGACTGGGAACCTCGAAGATGCCAGCGCGGCGCACGTGGCGCTGCCGTGAGCGCCGGCAATCGACGTGAAGAAGGAGTGCGCATGGACGACATCTCCACGCGGAAGAGTGTTCCTCTACCTCCTGTCCCCTCGCCAGCTTGGAGCGGACGTAGCCGCAGGCGCGGCGGTGTCTGTTTGACCGCGCTAAGCTGGTTGGCGCGGGTGGTGCTGCTGACGCTGCTGATCATTGGAGCAATGCTCTCACTGGCGCCCAATGGCCGCGCGGCCCTTCGTGGGCTGCTGCTGGTACCCGCAGTCTTGCAGCCCAACAAACAGACGCCACTCACAGCAACCGGTTACGGTGTGCGCCACACCCGAATGGTCGTCAGCGCCCGCTCTGGCCCGGTCTATCTCGATATCTACGAGCCAGATAGCCCCGCGCCGCCGCTGCCCGGCGCACGCGAAGGAGTATTGGTTATTCCAGGCATCGGCGATGAGCGCAAGGATTCCCAGCTCATCAACCTCTCCAATTCCCTCGCGCGTGAAGGCATCGTCGTGATGGATGTGACGACGCCCGCGCTGATAGAGCGACGGCTAAACCCCGGCGATGAAGACGCGATTGTCCAGGCGTTTCTGGCACTGGCGCACCATCCTTCGGTTGGGACGGGACGCGCGGGCATTCTGGGCATCAGCGGCGGCGGCGACCTCGGCGTACTGGCGGCTGCCGACCCGCGCATCCGAGATCAACTGGGTTTCGTGATGCTCTTTGGCGGCTACTACAACGCGACATCGCTGCTGCGCGATTTCGGGCGACGCGCGCTCGATGTCGATGGCACGCTCGAACCGTGGACGCCAAACCCGGTGCCTGTGGAGGCTTTGGCCAAGACGATCGCGCCCACACTGCCCACGCGCGAGGGTACGCTGCTGGTCGCTGCGCTCTCTGAGGGCGGCAAACCTCTCACATCCGCACAGCTTGCCAGCCTCTCACCCGGCGCGGTCGCCGCGTATCATCTGCTGCAAGGCGACGATCCAGCCCATGTGGACGCCAATATCGCCGCGCTCACGCCTGCCATGCAACGCGATTTGGTGACGCTTTCGCCCAGCACGGTATTAGGCGACATCCGCGCGCCCATTTACCTGCTGCACGACCGCGACGACACCTATGTGCCCTTCACGGAATCGCGGGCCTTCGCGGCGGCACTGGTCAGCGCCCATCACCCACATGACTTCGTGGAGTTGAATATCTTTGCCCATGTCGAGGTGAAGTATGGGTTGGGCCTCGGCCCGTTGGTAGGTGACGGCATACGGCTCTTCGGTATCCTCACCGAATTGCTCCAACACGCCTCCTAGTTCGCGCCGTCGTTCTTGTCAGAAACATTCGGCCCAAGACGACGCTCTATAGAATGGAAAGCGCACGCGCATGACGACAGACACGACCGATACGACGCACAATCAAGAGGGGGAGCCGCTGACGCTTCCGGCCGCCCAGCGCGCGGTAGACGCCTCGATTGCGGCGCTGGGAGGGTACTGGCCGCCGCTGGCGAATCTGGCGCGTCTCTTCGAGGAATGCGGCGAGCTGGCGCGCGCGGTCAATCAGACGCATGGCCCCAAGCCGCTCAAGCCGGGCGAGGCTGCCGCCACGCTGGACGAAGAGCTGGGCGACGTCCTTTACATTACCCTGGTGCTGGCCAACAGCCTCGATCTCGATGCCGGGGCAGCCTTGGCTGGCGCGCTGGCCCGAGCCACGCAACGTGCCATCGGGTAGCTGCGCTTCGGGCGAATTGATGGAGCACCGATACGCCACGTCATGTAACCAAAACACGCAATGGACAGTAGATAGTGTGCTGGCGCTTACCACACGTGCCTACGTACCGTCCGACGCGGGAGCTAGGCGCATCACTGGCGCGTCGCACCTTATTTTGCACCCTTATTAAGGAGTAGCTATGTCGGCGGACGAGAGCATCGCACAGAGTACCGAAGGCGCAACCAGCGCAGAGAAGCCGCTCGATCCCAGGTTGAACGACCTCAGCCCGTACCAGGGCTGCTTTGCGTGCGGGGTGCGCAACGACTCTGGCCTGAAACTGACCTTCTGGGTTGAGGGCGATGAAATCGTCACCGAGTTTACGCCAGAGCAGCACTTCCAGGGTTTCCCTGGTGTTCTGCATGGAGGCATTCTTGCGACGCTGTTGGATGAGACGCTCAGCCGTACCGCCAGTATCGAGGGCCGCTGGATGATGACCGGACGGCTGGAGGTGCGCTATCGCCGACCCGCGCCACTCGGCCCACGGCTGCGGGTGACGGCGCGGCAGCTTTCGGCGCGCTCGCGGATGGTGCACGCTGAGGGGGAGGTGCGCCTGGCCGACGACCCCAGCGTGATTCTAGCCGATGCGCGTGGGCTGTTTCTGCGGGTTCCGCAGGAGTATCAGCAGGAGGCGTCGGCACAGTATCCTGGCGCTGAGGAGTTCTTCAAGCTATAGTGCGTGCCGTCCCGTGATGCCACGTGGCATCGTTCGTGCGCTATGGTGCATCGCGGCACAGAACGGCGTGCGGTACATCGCAGTACACAGTGGCCCTGCCCCTGGAAAGGGAATCGATCTATGACAGCAACGAGTACACGTTTTCCCCGCTACGGCGTCCGCCCCCCCGAACGTACCACGGTTGGGCCGGAGTCTATTCCTGCGCTGATCGTGCGCCCGGAGGCTGAGCAGCCCTGCCCGGCCGCGCTGGTGCAGCATGGCTACGGAGCCTCGAAGACCGACTTGTTGCCATTGGGGGAATTTCTGGCGTCGTATGGATTCGTGGCGCTGCTGCCGGACGCCTGGGGCCACGGCGAACGCTTCCCCACCGATGGCCCCAACTGGATGACAGCCTTCTCCGCCGACTTCATCCTGGAGGTGCTGCGTCACACGGTGGACGATATGGGCGTTGCGTTGACGGTGTTGCTGGAGCGGCCCGATGTATTGCCGGGTGGCGCGCTGCTGGCGGGTTTCTCGCTGGGGGCGATTGCCTCGCTGATCGTCGGCACGGAGGATGCACGCGCCGCTGGCATCTATTCCATCTCTGGTTCACCAGTGCCCGATCTGGCGCATATGCTGCCGATGGGACTGCCCGGCCCCAGCCCTGAGGGGGAAGTTTGGGCGCGCGCCCATGACGCCGCCGATCACCTAGCTGCGCTGGCGCCCAAGCCACTGCTGTTGCAGCACGGCCGCAATGACGACATGGTGCCGGTCAGTGGCTCACTGCGCCTCTTTGAGACGGCGCAACCACTCTACAGCGCGTATCCAGACCGTCTCTCGCTGATGCTCTACGACCACCGCCACGATGTGACCGAAGCCGAGGTGGCCGAGGGGGTCGAGTGGCTGCTGCCGTTCTTCGCCACGGGTGAACAGCAGGAGTCCGTTGCCTAGCGAGCCGTGTGGCAAGCCTCAGGTGTGCGCCAGGCTTAGAAATCGCTGAGTCTTTGCCGCGACCGCGCCTGAACCTGTTCCATTCCCGGCGCAGACGTGTCATCATGTGCGTGGGCGAACGGTCGATTCGTGTCTGCATGGTGATGATGCGGCTGCGTTGTCGTCTGCGGAGACGGCACGGCTGGAAGAAGGATAGAGACGTTATGCGGAAGAAACAGATGATTCTGGGGCTGGCTGGCGGCGGCCTGCTGGTGATAGGCGTGCTTGCGGGGATGATCTTCGGCGAGAATCTACGCGCGTTGGCGGCGGGCAACACCGCCCAGCAGGCCACGCCGGGCAATCGTGCCAGCTACTGCCAGTTGTATATTCAGACGTTGGCGAAGGATCTCGGCGTGAGCCCGGACAAATTGAAGAGCGCGAATCAGGATGCGGCACGGACGGTGATCAATCAACTCGCCAGCGACGGCAAGATCACCGCCGACGAGAAGACCCGGCTCACCCAGGCGCTGCAGCGGCACGCCAATAATCCGTGCGCCTTCGTGAATGTGATGGGCGCTCGCAAAGGCTTGCGCCACGATATCGGTCAGGCGCTGGCTCCGGCACGGTCCGCCGTCGAGTCCGCCGTGGCTGGCGCGCTGAAGATCTCCACCACCACACTGGAGAGCGACCTGGCGG
>DAHUXT010000308.1 GCA_027307065.1 Ktedonobacteria bacterium | reverse complement strand
GTTGCCGAGCCTGAACTGGCCGGGGCCCGCTAGTCGCTAGCCTACACAGAATACGCGGACACCACGTTCGCGGAGGCATTCGAGAGGTCGTTGGTGAGGAACCAGCGGCCTCTTATTTTGTTTCAGATCGTTCGCGTTGGTTCGGTCATCGGGGCCAGCGCCGCCAGCCGCACGAGGATGTCTACCTGGCCATCGCGCCGGGCAAAAGCGGAGATGGTATAGGCAACGTCGCAGCGCGGCAGTCGTGGCAGCGCCGCCTGCATCGCTTCGAACCGCTCGCCAGCGCGTGACCAGAGCACCACATGCTCGCGGCCAGAGTCGTCTCGGAGCTTCAGCCGCAGCGTACGCCCCTCAGGGCCAGAACGCCAGCAACGGATAATCGTGAGGTTGCGCGCCAGAAACACTGGTTCTGGGAACGCTGGTCCGAATGGCTCCAGTCCGTGAACCGCCTGGTAGCGCTCGCGGGTGACGAGTTCGAGTGGAAGCACACAGTCGGGCACAACGACGGGTCCGCGTAACGTAGGAGCACTCTCTCCACGGTGAACGGGCGACCACTGGTAGCTCTTGAGATACGCCACCAAGACGGGATAATCGGCATCCGTCACAGTGAATCCCGCCGCGCGCGCATGGCCACCGAAGCGCCGGAAAAGCGCCGATTTCTGCGCCAGCGCCTGGCCCAGGTCCACACCGTTCGGCCCGCGCCCGGACGCCCGGTACTCGCCCGCTCGATGGCTGAGTGCGAAAGCTGGCCGGTGATACTCCTCCGTGAGCCGACTTGCCACCAACCCAATCAACCCGAACGACCAGTTATCATCCGACACAATCAACACGCCCGCGCCCGCCTCTATCTGATCGCCGACCTGGGCGCGCGCCTCCTCCATCATCACGTCGAGCGTGCCCTGCCGCTGCACATTCAGCGTCTCGATTTCCTTCGCGAGCTCACGGGCGTGCTCCATCGTCGGGGCCAGTAGCAGATTGAGGGCAAGTTCCGGCCGTCCAAGGCGCGGGGCAGCGTTCAGCCGGGGCGCGATCGCGAACGAGATGTCGCGGTCGGCAAGGTTGGCGGGGGGCAGACCGGCCAACTCCATCAGCGCCAGTAGCCCCGGACGTGGCGATGTGCGCAGCCGCTCGATGCCCGCGTGGGCGAGCGCCCAGTTGCTTTGCGAGAGCGGTACAATGTCTGAGATGGTGCCAACGGCGGCAAGATCGAGCAGTTGCGCGAGAACCGCCTCGGCGGGAACATCTGGCAACGACCGCAGCAGTGCCTCGGCGACGCGAAACGCGACCCCCGCGCCTGAGAGATTTGGGTCGAAGGCGACATTCACCTCAACCAGCGGATTGACGACGATCATGCCCTCCAGCGCGGCCACGCTCTCGCCGTGTGGAGGATGATGATCCGTCACGATCACCTCCATGTCGAGGGAGCGTGCTTGTTCCACTTCGCCCACGTTCGCTGTGCCACAGTCGCTGGTAATGATGAGCCGGGTTCCGCGTTCGTGAAGCTCACGTACCACATCAGGGTTCAGTCCGCGCCCGTCGTCGTCGCGGCTGGGGATTTTGCTATCTACCTGCGCGCCAGCGGCTTCGAGCGCCTGCACCAGAATCGCGCACGAGGTAATGCCGTCGCAGTCGTAATCGCCAAAGACGGTGATCGGCTCCCGCGACGCTATCGCCTGGCGCAGACGCGCCAAGACCCGCTGAAATACGGGCATCCGCGACAACTCGGAGCGCGCGCGCCAGTCACCCTGAACGAAGTCGCGCATGGCCGCTACGGTGACGCCACGGTTAGCGAGAATCTGCGCTTGCAGGCGCTGTGAACGGCTCTCACCGAGCGCATTGAGATCGGTGTCGTTCAGTTGTGGCTGCGGTTCCAATCGCTGTTGCAGCAGCGGAGCAAATGTCGCCGCGTCGTCCTGAGGCCAGCCTTCAATGCCGCCTGCGCCAAGGTCGTCTCTTTCGCTCATGCACTTGCCTGTCTATACTATCCAGATGTTCGGGCACAGGAGACCGTTCGAGGGACCAACGATTTATCCCGCGACGCGAGTTGGCGCCTCTGGCACCTCTGGCGAATCGGGCAACAGGCGCGCGAAGACCTCGTTGCCGAGCAGACGCCCATGCTCCGTCAGCCGGATGTAGTCGCCAGCCGTCTCGATCAGCCGCACCTCGCGCACGTCGGCCAGCCGCTCGTCGAATACCTGCTCGAACGTGCGCCCGTAACGCGCCGCAAACCGTGAACGTGAGATGCCCGCGTTGAGCCGTAGACCAACCATCGCCGTCTCGGCCATCTCCAGCTCTGGCGGGATGGCTTCATCCTCAGCGATGGCGCCCGCTGGCAGCATATCCGCAGTGGTATTGCCCTCCGCCACAGATTGGCGCACCCGGCTGATGTACCGCGCAATCGGTCGCTCCTCCGCGAAGCGGTGGCCACCAAAATAGGAGTGTGCCCCGGCGCCTAATCCTATATACGGCAGATTGCCCCAGTAGGTCAGATTGTGGCGGCATTCGTGGCCAGCACGCGCCCAGTTTGAGATTTCGTATTGCCCGTATCCCGCCGCTGCCAGCCGGGTCATAGCATGCTCGTACATGTCGGCGGCGGCATCATCGTCGGCGGGATGCACCGTGCCCTCGCGCACCCAGCTAAAGAGCGGCGTTCCTTCCTCGACGATCAGTGAATAGAGCGAAAGGTGTTCCGGGCCAAGGTCGATGGCGCGTTCCAGCGTCTCGGCCCAGGTCGCCAGCGATTGGCCTGGCAGGGCAAAGATGAAATCGAGGTTGATGCTGGTGAATCCCGCCTTTCGGGCTGCCGCGAATGCCGTCTCGATTTCCTCTGGTGAGTGGATGCGACCCATCCAGCGCAGCAGGTCACGGTCGAAACTCTGCGCGCCCATGCTCAGACGGTTGACACCAAGCGCTCGCAGGGCATCGAGCCGCCCTTTTTCGAGCGTGCCGGGATTGGCTTCCAGTGTGATCTCGGCGGCGTCATCCAGCGCGAATGCCTGCCGCGTCGCGTGGAGCAGACTGTCCACCTGTTCCGGGGAGAGCAGGCTGGGTGTGCCTCCGCCGAAGAAGACCGTGCGGCAGCGGCGTGGCGAGCCGTTGGACTGGCGCGCGCGCATGCCCGCCAGTTGAATCTCTTGCGCCAGTGCGGCGACGTACGACTCACGGTGACCGAGCATTCCCGCATACGTGTTGAAGTCGCAGTAATGGCACCTGGTATGGCAAAAGGGGACGTGGAGGTAGAGCGATATGGACGCCAGATCAGCGGCCAACGACTCGGCCGTGCCGCTCTGTTCCGCTGCCACACGCTCAACGTCACGCTCGACTGGTACGTTCATGGGTGCCTCCGCGTTGCCCTCCACAAACATCAACGGCATGCCAGCGCTGTGCCGACATGCCGCGAATGGTGAGTGTTCACTGAGCCGACAATGCTGACTATGGGGTCGGCGGAAGGCCCTGCTGGCCGCTGTTCTGGCTTTCATTTGGCAGCGTCGCGTTAAGATCTGGCAACTTCGGCATGTTGCGGTTGGCGACCAGCATATCGCTGTTCGGCGTACTAATCGTGTATCCGGGCCGCACCTTTTCACCACCGAGCCAGTGGGCCAGAATGTTCGACTTCGCATCCGTGAGCGTCGTGCCGGCCATGGCGCGGTTATTGTCAAAGGCAAGAACCTCGACGATGTCGTAGGTGCCGCTCGCGTCATGAATCACTGGGCTCAGGTCGTAGTCCATGCGCGCGGGATCGTTCCACCAGATTTCTATGCCAGCATCGCCTGTGCCAGGAGCCACCCAGCCAATATCGCCACCCTTATTCTTGGAATCGACGTCGAGCGAGTACTTCTTCGCCAGCCCGTTCCAGTCGCCCGTCTTCTTCAGTTGGTCGAGAATCGTCTGCGCCAGGGCGGCGGTATTCACCTCGATGTGACGCAGATGCGCCTGGCGAGTCGGCGACTTGAGCAGGCTCTGGAGGTACTTCTCCATCATGTTGCGCCGCAGTTGAATCTGGGCGAACTGATGGATATCCGTATCCGAGAGGCCATTCTTCGAGAGGAAGTCGCTGTACTTCTCATTCTGCGGGAAAGACTTCTTGAAGACATCCACAGCCTTGTTGATATCGGCTGTCGTCGGCGTGAAGGTGGCCGCCGGGACATGATTCTGCGTCTCGAAGCGCGCCGCGCCTTGCTTGATGAGTCGATCCTCGGTCATAAG
>DAHUXT010000307.1 GCA_027307065.1 Ktedonobacteria bacterium | reverse complement strand
AAGGGACGTATCATTTCAGCCCAGGAAGCTCAGTGGCTCGCCAGTAATTACCACGGCGGCGCGGTGCTGGTGAGCGGTGGCCCGTTCTCCGTGCTGATGTATGATTCGAAGCTACCTGATCGCACCTTTTTGACAGACGGCGACGGCGCAGCGTTCCGCGCGGCGCTCGCCCATCCGGAGACCGCCGCCACCTGGATCATCATGAATCCCGATGGCGGCAACTTTGATCCAGTCTGGACCGCCCTGCACAACCGCAACGACTGGCGCCAGTATTACATCCTGCGCCGGACGTTCGGAGCAACCCAAATCTACGAGCGCAGTGACACGGCCTATTCTCCAGCGCCTCCCTCGCTTGCGACTCATCCACCCGCCACAAGCGGCAGTCTCTACGACTCGTCGCGCCTGGTGATTACGCGGATATTCCCCCGACGACAAGCGAAAGGAATGTGCTGATGAGAGCTCCCGCCGATACCTATTCCCATTTGCCTGCGATCACGCAGCCGATGCCAGTGCTCTCGCTGGTCGAGGCGCGCAGCGTATTCGGCGATTCCGCCAGTGGTGAGGGCGCGTGGCCGGATCATCTTTCTGTTGCAGACGAAGGACAACGGTGGACGGCATGGGGAGCCGCGCGTCATGGGGCGCGGACGACAATTACTGGCCGCCAGAAGATCACCCTGGGCGCGCTGGTTCTCGCGGTCGTCATCTGCGCGTTCACCGTGCCGTACGCGCTCCTGCTGGCGCCGGTCGCCTTCATCACCGTGGCCTATCTGGTGGCGGGAGTGTATAAGGCGCTGATGCTGCTGCGCGGCGAGAGCGCTTCGGCGTCCGGGCCCGTCGCGGCGGACCCATATGCGATTCCGGATGAAGAGCTTCCCCTGTATTCGGTACTGGTGCCGCTCTATCACGAAGGCAAGTTCGCCCCGGTGCTCGTAGAAAAGTTGAGGGCGCTTGACTACCCGAAGAACCGGCTCGAAGTGCTGCTGCTGATCGAGCATGATGACGCCGAGACGTGGACAGCCCTGGAAGACTGTACCCTGCCGCGCTACATGCGCATGATAGACGTGCCCGAAGGGATGCCCCGCACCAAGCCGCGAGCCCTGAATGTCGGCCTGGCCTCGGCGCATGGCAAGTTCGTCGTCGTCTATGACGCGGAAGACCGGCCCGAACCCGATCAACTGCGTAAAGCGGTGGCAATGTTTCGCGCGCTGCCCCGGCGAGTCGTCTGCCTGCAGGCACGGCTCAACTTCTACAACCGCCATCAGAGCCTGCTGACGCGCCTGTTCTCGATGGATTACGCCATCTGGTACGATATGCTGCTCCCTGGCATGACGGGGAAGCAGACCATCGTTCCGCTTGGCGGCACGTCGAACCACTTCCGCGTCGATGCGCTGCGGCGGCTCGGCGGCTGGGACCCCTACAACGTCACCGAAGATGCTGATCTCGGCGTGCGCATTGCCCGCGCGCGGCTGAGCGTGCTGATGCTGGACTCGGTGACCTGGGAGGAGGCCGTTGCCCGGGCGCCGCAGTGGGTCCGGCAGCGGTCCCGCTGGATCAAGGGCTACCTGCAGACCTATCTCGTCCATATGCGCCATCCCGCCCAACTGCTGCGTCAGGTCGGCCCTCGCGCCTTCCTCGACTTTCAGATCATGGTTGGAGGCTCAGCGCTTATCTTGCTCGTCAACCCGATCATGTGGGCGCTGACGATCACCTACTTCCTGAGCAAGGGGACGATGCTCGCCGTGATGATTCAGTCGTTGTTCCCGACAACGCTGTATTATCCGGCGCTGCTGTGTCTGCTCGGAAATTTCATCTTCCTCTATTGCCAGCTCTATATCGTCGTCCGGCGCGGCTACGACGACCTTGCCCGTTACGCGCTGCTGGGACCGTTGTACTGGATTCTGATGAGCGTCGGGGCCTGGGTCGGGCTGGTCAGCCTGTTGCGCAACCCGCACTACTGGGCCAAGACAGAGCATGGCGCAAGCCTGGGCGCGAAGAGCTCGGTGGCCTATAGCTCAGTTGTGCGCGATGTGCTGATTGACAGGCGGGCGGCGGACGCCCCCTATCTGACCATCGTCATTCCCGCCTATAACGAGGCCCACCGCTTGCCGGTAAGTCTCGAACGCCTGCACACCTATGTGGAGAACCTTGCGACGCGTATCGAGGTCGTCGTCGTCGACGATGGTAGCGACGATGGCACGGTCGAGCTCGTGCGGGACTGGATGGAGTACTGGCCCGCGCTGCGGCTCATCCAGGGCGAGCATCGCGGCAAAGGCGGCGCGATTCGCACGGGTGTCATGGCGGCTCACGGCGAGTACGTGGCGATGGCCGATGCGGACTTTTCGATGCCTGCCTCGGAATTCGACCGTTTTAGTCCTATAGTGCTTGGCCCGTACGATGTCGCCCTCGGCTCGCGCGAGGTGGCGGGCGCCCAGCGGCTGGGTGAGCCGTGGCACCGCTATCTGATGAGCCGCGTGTTCAATTTCATCGCACGCGCGCTTCTGGTTCGTGGCATCCGCGATACACAGTGCGGGTTCAAGTGCTTGCGGCGCGATGCGGCGCTGGATCTCTGCACCTATCAGACTATAGAGGGCTGGGGCTTCGACGTGGAATTGCTGCATATCGCCCGTCTGCGCGGCTATCGCGTCTGCGAGGTGCCTGTCGCCTGGCATTACGTCGCGGGCAGCCGCATCCATCCACTACGCGATGCGCTGGCAATGCTGGGCGAACTGCTGGCAATCCGCGTCAATAGCTGGCGTGGGCGCTATGCCGAGCGCGCGCTGGAGCAGTCCGCGTTGAAGAACGCCAGAAGGTCTTTCGAGGCCGCCGTCGCTGACTAACCCCGCAATTTGCTTTCGGCCGGCGGAGGGAACGTCATCAAATATTGTGATCGCTATGCCCGCTTGACAACCAGGGCTTTAGCCCGCCGCAAGCCGCTGGATTTCAACCCAGGCGGTGAGGCGCGTGTGGCTTGAGCCAGACGTACTATGCCGTTGTTATGCCGTTGTTATGGTGATATAGTAGCGGCATGGATACAGCGCAGCAAGAAATCAAAATCACCGTTCGCATTCCAGCAGAAATCGCCGCGCTCATGCGTCAACTTGCCAAGCGCAACGACCGCTCTCTAAATGGCGAGATCGTGCGGGCGCTCCGCGAGTACACTGAGCGACACCAAAGCGAGAAGTAGCCATGCCAGAGAGTCTACGCAAAACCTACAAGTACAAACTCAGGCCCACTCCTCAACAGGAGCGGATGCTGGATGGTATCGTGTGGGCGTGTCGCAGGCTCTATAACACAGCGTTGGAGCAACGTATCACCCTCTACCGCCAACGGGGCGTCTCCGTCTCCCGCTACGGGCAAGAGGCTGAATTGAAGGCGATCCGGGCGGAGATGCCAGCGTATGCGGCCAGTCACAGCCATGTCTTGCAGGATGTCTTGGCGCGACTCGACAAGACCTATCATGCGTTCTTTCGGCGTGTCACCACAGGACAGACACCAGGATTTCCCCGCTTCCAAGGCCGCAATCGCTGGCACAGTTTCACCTACAAAGAATTTGGCAACGGGGCGCGGCTAGATAACGGCTTTTTGGTCTTGTCCAAGATTGGTAGAATTGCGGTGCGGTGGAGTCGCCCGCTTGGAGGCACGCCCAAGACAGTCATCATCTCGCGTGAAGCCGATGGCTGGTATGTCTGCTTCTCGTGCGCCGATGTGCCAACGCAGTCGCTTGCGCCAACCGGGCACGAGATGGGCATTGATCTGGGTTTAGAGACGTTTGCAACCCTCGCAGACGGTACGATGATTCACAATCCACGGTGCTATCGCAAAGCTGAGCGCCGGCTCAAAACGGCCCAGCGCAAGGTCTCCCGGCGGAAAAAGGGCAGCCACCGCCGCCGCAAAGCGGTGAAGCTGCTCGCCAAGGCGCACCTGAAGGTGAAACGCCAGAGAACCGATTTCCAACACAAAACCGCGTTGAAGCTGATTCAGCAGTACGACGCGATCTATCACGAAGATTTGCAGACGGCCAATATGCTCAAGAACCATCATCTCGCGAAATCCATTGCGGACGCCGGGTGGAGCGTGTTCTTGAGCATCCTTGCTTTCAAGGCAGCATGCGCCGGGAAGCAAGTCGTAGCTGTGCCACCTGCCTATACCAGTCAGACCTGTTCTGGCTGCGGCGTTGTGGTCAAGAAGGGCTTATCCGTCCGCTGGCACTCGTGCCCG
>DAHUXT010000306.1 GCA_027307065.1 Ktedonobacteria bacterium | reverse complement strand
CGGTGACGCCACCTGGGCGCCGCCATCACCGGAGCCATTTGCGGCTGCCGCTCAGCGTGCTCCCGGACCGCTTCGCATCGCGGTGGTGACCGACTCGCCAGTGGGAAGCGTTGTCGATCCAGCATGTATCCAGGCGGCGCGCGACGCTGGCAAACTGCTGGAGTCTTTAGGCCACAGCGTCACCGAAATGACGCCGGCAAACTGGGATCAGCAATCGCTCATTCCCACGTTCATGACACTCTATGCAGCCGGGATCGCCAGCGGCGTTCAGTTTGGCGGGATGATACGCCAGCGACCGCCGCAGCCAGACGATGTGGAACCGCTCACCTGGGCATTCTGCCAACTCGACGCCACGCACAACGGCGCTGACGTGCTTGCGGCGGTATCTCGGCTTCAGGGATACGCACGCAGCATGATAGGCCTGTTCACCCAGTTCGACGTGATGGTGACCCCAGCGCTGGGGCAGCGGCCAGTGCGCATTGGCGAGATCGATTCGTGCTCGGCGGCGCCAATGGGCGCGTTCGAACAGGCGATCGCGTTTTCGCCCTTCACCGCGATCTGGAATGTCACCGGCCAGCCTGCGATCTCGCTCCCACTCTATGAGGGCGAAGATGGGCTACCGCTTGGAGTGCAGGTCATCGGCCAGCCGCTTGGCGAGGGAACACTGTTGTCGTTGGCCAGTCAGCTCGAAGCCGCCCTCCCGTGGGCCAGCCGCATTCCACCAACTTTCGGCTGATCTCACGGCGGCCGCAGGTCGAAACGCTCCAGCAGATGTCGCGCGGTGGCGTCTTGAACCGCAGGCGATTAGTTGGGCGAGATGTCGCCATTCGGTGGCGGTGTTGTGGTCGTCTCTGAGGCGCTCGGCGCAACCACCGGTGGCAGACGGTCGAGTCGCAGTCGGGCTTTCCTGGCCTGGTCGACGTGACCCTGACGGGTCAGACTCATCTCGGCCGTGCGGTAGCATTCCGCAGCCTTCACGAAATCACCGCGAATGAGATACTCATCGCCCCATCCAATCCGCACGAGTTCCGTCAACGACGGATCTTGCTGGGTTGACGCTATCGCCTGTGCGTCGTTGAGCAGCTTGATTCGCCCACGCTTTCGACCACTCATCCCCAGCCACAATGCGTCCGTCAGCATTACCATTGCGATGCCATTCTGGTCATCGTGGTCGCGGGTAGATTGATATGCGAAGGCGATTTCGTCTTTGGCGACCTTCAACAGGCGTCCACGAGTGGGGCTCTTGGGGTCATCGTCCTCAGCGCAAGCCAGCGCAATCGTTGCGACGGCACAATGCAGACGCCCAACGTTGATGGGATTGGTCAGGCCACCAATGTTCCGCCGCGCCTTCAAGATTTGGTGGAATGCCCTGCGGGAATCGCCCTGCGTCATATACACGTAGGCCCAATCCCAGTGAAGCAAGACGTCGTCATTGATATACTTGCGTCGGTCGCCATCGTGGCGTCCGCGGAGGCGGTGCAACAGCACAGCGGCTCGCTCCAGAGCGTCAACGGCTACATCAAATTCGGCGACGAGGAGTGCGCGCACGGCAAGGGCATCCGCCAGGTTGAACTCGAAGGAGATGTCGGAGGTCAGGTTGCGGAATGGAAGGATGCGCCAGGCTTTCAGTGCCTCACGCGCGGACTCGAAGGCTTGCTGGAAGGCTTGCACCTCGCCGGTCGCGCATGCCGCGCTTTCGAGGCTTTTGAGTTGCGCATACATCGCCCAATCCGGTATCTGGCGCGCTGCTTCGGCCCCCAGCCGAAAATGCTCCGCCGCCGCCACGAGGAGTGCCCGTTTCTCGCCACGTTCAGACTCGGGCACGAGGAGTTCTCGCGATCGGCAATATTCACCGGAGAGGTACTCCGTTCGAGCCGTTTGATAGCGTGACATCGAAAGGTGCGCTTTTCGTCCAAGCAGTTGCCATGCATCGGCAAGCGCGCCACGCGCCTTGAAGCGATACGCCTGGTCAAGGACCAGCTGAAAGGATGCAAAGTCGGGATGACTTGGCTCATCCTTGCACACTGATAGCGAGAGGCGATCTCGTCGGTCGTCTTGACGCTCTAGACGTTCGTCCAAAGAGACCCAGCTTTCCAGATTCCAGATGATGACATTGATCGCGGTGAACTCAAGTATACCCGTACGTGAGACGTTGGCAAGTCAGGAGGCGCCATCCACACTGCCCTTATCATGAAGGGACTGGATTGGGCGAGCGCTGTGCCGTTGAGTGCGCTCAGTTCGGCGAGTAATCACCTGCGAACTGGGAAATATCAGGCAGTAGCTGGCGCTGGCGCGTACTACGCCTCGGCTGAGGCAGACGCTCAAGCCTCCGGCGCGCAACACGGGCGATCTCCTCAAATCCTACGTCAGCCATTCGCCGCTCAGCCTTCAAATAGCATTCTCTCGCGGACTGGGTTTGGCGCTTAAACGCAAATTCGTCGCCCAGGGCGATGTCTACCTTAGCAAGTAGCCCGAGATCGTTCACTTCGTGCGCGATCGCTCTGGCCTTTTCAATCTTTTCACTCCGGCCGTCTGTCCGGTTCTTCAGTCCTAACCATTTGGCTTCGGCAAGCAGCGTCAGCGCATAGCCGGCGCGATCGTTGCATGCCTCCCAATGCGCGAACGCATCATCCAGTGCCGCATCGGCAAGTGCCAGCAGGCGCTCACGCGAGTACCCAGAGATATTGAGTGTGTTCGAGTTCTCAGCACAGTCCAGCGCAATCGTCGCAATCATGTGTGGTAAGCGCACCTGGTTGATTGCGCTCAGGCCATCTCGTGAATGATGCCGTGCGAGTCGCACATGCCTGAATGCCAACCGATCGAAGCCGAGCGACCAATACAGCGTGGCCCAGTCCCAATCGAGATACAGCAAGTAGCGCTTGAAGGCGCGGGTGTCCAGGTCTGGACGGTCCTGCACGAGAGAGAGTATGAACCCAGCGAGTTCCAAAGCCTCGAACGCCTCACGATCCTCTCCGACCGCTTCTGCAATACCTGCGAGGTAATCGGTAAGTTCGAAATGATGTAGTCTGAAGAGGGTGTCGTCCCATACTGGCAGTTTATGCCAGGCCGCAAGCGCTTCCCTGGCCGCTGCGTAAGCGCGTCGAAAACGCTTGCGAGAGAGCTTGGAACCCAGGCAGACCGCTCGTTCCAGGGTCTTGAGTTGTTCCACGAGCGCCCAGTCGTGCACAGACTTCGCAAGCCGAGCGCCCTGCTCGAAGTGATCCGCAGCCCGTCCCAAGGCATCCTGCCTCGGTCCGATACGGTCGTGCGTCGTGTCAAGTTGGTCGAGATATCTGAAGTATTCACCGGTGAGGAATTCACGCCGGATCGCCTGATATGTAGTCTGCGGCGCAGTCGCGTGCTCGTTCAGGATAGAGTAGGCTGCGACTATTCCTTCAGGTACGGCATCCTTCAATTCGTACGCGGTGTCGAGTGCCTCCTGAAACGCATGAAACCCATAGACACTCGGTTCATCGTCGCATCGCGAATAGAGGAGACGATTGCGAATGTCTTCCATAGATCACCTGATTTTCTGAACACACCTGTGAACACTTCTGGTGTTGGGACGAATTTGGCTCCGCGAAACTCACCTACAAGTATACCTGTAGGTCCGCCCGTGGCAAGTGGAATCTCAGTCGCGATTTCGCACACCATGAACTGGCCCCATCGCATCATCGGAAGTGATGCTCAAGGGCCAGTGCAAACAGTGAAATCGAAGTCTAGTCAGACGCTAGCAGTGCCCAATGCCAGATTGGCAACTATCCGCGAGTAGCATGTTTGGCGCAACATGACTCGCTGTCGCATGGATCGCAGGCGCCACCCGGAGCCCTGCATAGCCGATGACCAACGTCGCGGCAAGCGCGGCAGTGGCGAAGAGGCGGACGAAACGACGTTGCTGAGATCGGACGATGTGGAACTTGCGCATGACAATCTACTCCTGCTGGACTGCACCCCAGACCGGGGCGCACGTGGTGAGGTGATTACCCTAATCTACTCAGCACTATTGCACTAATAGTAGAATTACAAGGCAGCACGAAACGCCGGGCGAGAAAACGCATCTCGCCGTTATCTTCAACCAACTTCAGAGATGTGCTCATTCGCACAGCGGCTAATCAAACACCGGGGGCCAAGTCCGTAGATGCTGGCAGTAACGCCCCTTTCAGCGCCAGCACACGGCAGGCGCGCAATCTGGTTCGACAGGAGCCTTGCGGTTCGGACGAC
>DAHUXT010000305.1 GCA_027307065.1 Ktedonobacteria bacterium | reverse complement strand
CGAGCAAGTGTTTCATTGGGCGCGAATTGCCGGGATGGTGCACGACGTCAATCTCCAAATCGCGGCCTGGATTGGAAGCCTCTTCCTCGACAGCGGACTCGGCAATGTCACCGCCCCTAAACTGCAACTGCCGATGGGACAGAGAGGCGGTCGCGTCGGCAGTATGGTCGCTGCCAATGCCATTGCTGTTGCTGAGGCGATTCGGCCATGGATAGTGGGCTACAGCATTGCCTCTGACGACGCGTACGCTCGCGCACTGGAGGGAGTACGTGCCGAGGCTATGGAGGGAAACGGTGCTTACCCCATATTTGTGAGCTACGGGCAGCGCATGTAAAAGCGGCTCATCGAGCGCAACTTCACCTGGATGAAATGAGAGAAATGCGTGAGACAACAAAGTGCCAAAAGTGCCAAAAGGGGAAGTGCTAGCGGGTGTTTGCGAGGGTGCTAACACGGGTGAGCCCCGTAGAATTCAGCGCTGGTGGCACTTCTGTTAGCGGCGTTAGTGATGTTAGTAGCTTGTAGCAGTTTTGTTGTATCTACGATACGCGGTGTGTTGCATTGTTACAATGCCGATTGCAATGTTATGTAGTGAAACTGCTACAATGACACGGGCGCTCGGTGATGGCAATGCCATCACCAAGCAGCAGCATAGGTAAATTGCCCGGAGGACACGCGTGTTTGCGCGCTCCGCCTGTCAGTCAGGGTGTAGCGCCATTAGCCGCATTAGCCTCCATGGCAACCTTGGCATCGTCGGCAGCGTGCTGCGCCGCGTTCGTGTGCTCGATCAGCGGCCGAAGTAGGCTGGTAAACTCGGTGGGCACCACCAACTTGGTGGACGGAGCCGCGCCTAGCACCTTGAGCGCTTCCAGATACTGGAGGCTCATCGTCTGACTGTCGAGATGACTCGCGACAGTGGAGATCTGTGCCAGCGCCTGCGAATACCCTTGGGCGCGCAAGATGGCCGCCTGGCGCGCACCCTCCGCTTCGAGAATCGCAGCCTGCTTTTGCCCGTCGGCCACCCGTACAGCGGCGTCACGCTTGCCATCAGCGTCGAGGATGATGGCGCGGCGGCTCCGCTCCGCGGACATCTGTCGGGTCATTGCCTCCTGGATCTCGCGCGGCGGGGTGATCTCGCGAATCTCGACGGCCGTTACCTTGATCCCCCAGCGCTCGGTGACCTCGTCGAGCTTGCCACGCAAGGTGGCATTGATGTCCTCGCGCCGGGAGAGTACTGCGTCGAGCAGCATGTCGCCGACGACCGCGCGCAAGGTAGTGATTGCGATGCCGCGCGAGGCGTTTTCATACTGTTGGACGTTGATGACGCTCGACGCGGGGTCTACGATCTTGGAGTAGATTAGAAAGTCGATCGCGAGCGTGGCGTTGTCTTGGGTGATGCAGGCCTGTGGGGTGACGTCGAACACGCGCTCGCGCAGATCAGCGCGAATGCCCCGATCAACGAGTGGAATAAGCAGGACCAAGCCGGGACCCCGCACGCCTAGGAGTCGACCGAGCCGCAGCACAACCAATCGCTGATACTCTGGCACGATGCGGATCGCCAGCCAGGCTAGAACGACACCCAAGGCAATGACGAGCGCGACAAGCACAAACGCTACTGCCGACATGGCGGCACCTCCTGCACGCGAACGTGATACTCGTGAGACTGGTAATACTCAGTGCGGAGCCACCTCCGGCAACCTCCACTCATAGGGCCGGTGGACGCGGAGCGTAATCCCTTCCACAGCGAGCACCTCAACGGTCTCGCCCGCCGAAATTGGTCCAACCTCCGCGATGGCGCTCCAGTCCTCGCCGCCAACGCGCACTGTGCCACGCAACGTCAAGTCCGAGGTGGCCACACCTTCTCGCCCGAGCAACGTCTCGCGACCGCTCCTCGTTGGAAGATGGCGCGTGTGTAGCACGGCGCGCACGACGATGAGGACGTAGCTACTCAGCACGATGGCGCCGAAGGCAATGAGCCACGGACTGACATACCGACCAGTTGTTGCAGGTGCCAGACCCAATAGCGGTATGAAGAGGAGCAGCGACCCCGCAACGAAGGCGAGGATACCACTGAGCGCGAACAAGCCAAATCCTGGCGTGTGCGCCTCGGCGACGAAGAGTCCGGCGGCGACCACAAGGAGCGCCACACCGATCCAATTGACGCCCAGCACGCTGAAGCCCAGCAGTGCCAGCACCAAGGCAAGTCCTCCGACAATGCCAGGAAAGAGGGTACCTGGGTGATGAACTTCGCCGACGAGGCCAACGATCCCTAGGATGAAGAGGACATAGGCTACGTTGGGATCCGCCAGCACCGAAAACAACGGTCCAAGAATCGGCGTCGACATCGCTCACCTCGCAATCCAGCTCGCAAGGGCGTTCACGCGCGCTTACGTTGACTCGCCCGCCAGGCGCTGGGCCACCTAGCAGCAACCAACGCCGCATGTGAATGCAGCCTGCCGGAGCGGGTCTGCCCCTCGCGTGAAGGGCTACATGACGGACTAATGATACGTACTACTGATCACGTGTTACGTGTTACAAGTGCACGGCGCAGCCCTCAGAGACACTCAGATTGCAGGAGGGTGCGTTGAGACGGAAGGAGGAGCGCACCACTCGTTAATATGTATATACGACCCCATAATACACGCCGTTGCAGCGCGTACGGCCTCGACGCAGATCACCTTGAAGACTCCCCGTTCCGTGGCTTCCGCATTCGCCGCTATGCTCGATTTTCAGGCCCGCGAATCCTATTTCACAACGCGACTATGCACTTAATATGTCCATAGCAGGCGTAGGGTATTTAATTGACAGGCGTGTTACGGTAGCGGTGTATCTGCTTGGCCCTCTCTCAGAGTATAGAGGAGAATCAAATGCCGTGGTGGACGTTTCGCAACAAGGGACATGATTGGATGTCCGACTCACCTACGTTTGATGTAGAGCAACGGGCTAATGCTGCCTACTTTGCGAACCAATGGGCGGAAGCAGAACATCTCTACCGCGAAGTGCAGAGTACATCTGAACAGCAAGGCCGTCATGTTGCCCGGAATATGCTCGGTTCGATCTGCGAACGCCAGGAGCGCGAACACGAAGCCGTTGTACTCAATGAGGCGAAAGTTCAAGAGCATTCACCGCTTGGGCATCCCTATCACCGCCTTGCCATCATCTTCAAGCGACTGGGCCAGCCAGCCAATGAAGAACGTGTTCTTCGTACTGCCCTCCATGCGCTACAGGGGTCGGGGCGTTCATGGTACGAAGATCGGCTGAGCAAACCCCGTAAGCGGCACATAGGAAGAGAGCGGTAATTACCGCTCCCTGTTGTCTTGTTCTTTTGCCATTTGCTATTGCCGCTTCCGTTCGTCGCGCCGTGCTTCGCCGCTGCCCTCTTCGCCTGTTGCTCTGGCGTGGGCGGAGCACCTAAGACGGCTTCAACCGCTTCCTCAAAGGTTCGTTCCCCCCGCGACCGGTACCGCAGAAGGCCCAAAACGCAGTTTTCGCCGTTTTCGGAGCCACAAGAGAGCCCTATCCAGACAGCTTTGATCTGACGTCAACTCAGCGCGTACTTACTTATAGCAGTGGCGTCATGACCGAGGGTGTAGCACACTCCTTACAGGCGCCGGCGCGGATGAATCCCGTATGGTAGGCATAGAGCATACGCACCCCCGTGCGCTGGGTCAAGCCCCATATGAGCACGGCGAGATCCATATACAAGTGCGCGTCCCGCGTGGCTTGCGCCTTGGTAAAGCGGTTGGCCCGCGCGGCGTCACATCCATCCTGCCAGCCAACGCGATATGTCGTGAGCAGCGAGTATTTCATCGAAAGCACCTCCGTTCGTGATGAGGCGCAAAACGCGAGGGCGTGCGAAGTGGGCACGTGCGATGCGACGGAGCGTGCGACATGAGACGCTGCCGGTCTTGCTGTTCCGCATCCCAATCATGGGGATGGTGACTCCTGGACATCGTACCATAATTTGCCGGTACTGTGCGCCGCTCTCGAAATCCCACGAGCGCGTCCCCGCAGAGAATCGTATCGAGCGACCAATTGATTGTCATCGTGTCGCCCTCACCACCCGCTGATCCTCGCTCGCGAGCAACTCCACCTCGCGCGAGAGACTGATATCCCGCATCCGGCTGGCGATGCCCGGCACCTGTTCATCAAGCAGCACAGTGCTGGCGACCACCGTGGATAGCCCTCGTTTTATCGATGATTGACAATTGTATAGCCGACGGGCGAATGAT
>DAHUXT010000304.1 GCA_027307065.1 Ktedonobacteria bacterium | reverse complement strand
CCGTGGTGGAGGGTGAGATGAAGCTCTTAGTGGTGGACAACGATCGCGACATGGTAGAAATGGTGGTCGGTTGGTTGAGAACGCGTGGCTATGAAGTGCACCATGCCTTTACCAATGAGCGAGCGCGACAGGTTTGGCTCGATAAGCGTCCAGACGTCGTTATTATCGATCCCGAGCGCAAGGGTGACGATTCGTTAGCCATGTGCCGGGAGATGCGCGACGCGCACGATGCTCTGGTACTGGTACTGTCGAAGACATATGGTGAGGATGCCGAGTCGGCGTTCCTGGAGAATGGCGCGGATAGCTTCCTAGCAAAGCCATTTCTTCCGCGACAACTGCTCGCCCATCTGCGCGCATTGAGTCGCCGCGTTCGTTCGACGTTGATGCGTAATCCCTCAACGATCATCGAGGTTGGCCCACTGCGTGTGGATACTGTACGGCATGAGGTCATCCGGAGTGGAACAACGATTCGCCTGACCCCGACCGAGAGCCGCCTGTTGCATCTGCTGGCCGCAAACGCCAACGATATTTGCACGCTCGACCAAATTCTGACGCATGTTTGGGGATTCGGCGAAGCGGGTGACAACTATCTCGTGAAGGCGCATATTCGTCATCTGCGCGAGAAGATTGAGCCTGTGCCTGGCAAGCCCCAATTCATCATGACATCTCCCGGTGTGGGCTATATGCTCAAGCGCCATGTGGTCGAAGTAAGCGAGGCTGGCGCGATTGGTAGCATTGGCGGGATCAGCGAGGCTGGCGCGATCGGTAGCATTGGCGGCCTAAGTATCGAACCAGCGTAACCATAACACGTCAGCACATGTCTACGTCGATATGTCGCATGGTGACGATGACTCCCGTCGGCGCATCGAACTTGCCCCTGATCTCATTCGCCGCGTCGTAACAGGTCAGTCAGTACAAATAGTCGCAATAATATTTGGCTCCTAGCTGGCAACGTCTTTTGCGCGGCCTCAGAGCGACACCGTACTCTCCGGATTCAAACGCCCGTGCGGCGAGCTAGCGAGCGTCAGCCTGGCAGCGTATAGTGGTAGTCCTTTGGGACGATGACCACATTGCGGGGACGCGCCATCTCGTTGTAGGTACTGAGCGGTAGAGACTTCATGTAATACAGCGATGAATCAGCCAGACGGATCGTTTTGGTATCTCCGCCGGTCATGACCAGAATGTGGCCCCCTGAGAGATAGTGGTAGTACCCCGTGGTCGCGCGCATGTTCACGAGGACCGGAATACCAAGGGTATTGGTCAGGTAGAGCATTTGCCGGTACGTGAGTGGGTTGTTCGACAGGTACACATCCGCGCGTAGTCCGTACCTGGCGACGACCTTGTTGAAGGCGTTGTAGGTGAGTAGTCCCCAGTTTGGCGAGATATCGGATCCCAGTTCCCGGATCATGCGTCCGATGGTCATATGCGGCAGACCGTACGAGGTTAATATCTCGGCGAGGCTGGCCGCGCTACAGGCCGCACCCGCCCACTGATTGAACTGTGCCTGGCTATCATAGAGATCGACCCGCCGCATTTGCGTCATTGGCTGCACGCGTGTCACCATTTTGCCATCCATTCGCAGATGTGACAACGCGGCGGCTCCGGCTGCCACACCGCTCGTTGTCGCCCAGGGAAATGGGGCAAGCGGCAACGCGGCATAGCCAGCGAGTTGTAAGGTCGACGAGAACGCGTAATACAGCATAAGCGTGATCAGCAAGGTCCGCGCAATGCTGATCAGCGTCACGTTCTGATGGCTTGTTGAGCGCACGTCCGTCTCGCGTGGCACGACGACCTGCGGCGATGTGGGCGGAATGACGATCAGAATGTCAGGATCGGCGTCGAAACTACCTTGATTGGAAATAGGTGCGACTGCATCACCCCGAAGTGGCCGCGCCGCCGTGGCCGCACGGTCTCTGAGCGGAATGTTCAAAGCGGTGCTCGCCTGATGTGTGTCCGCTTCGCGCCACGGCACCAGCCACGCTGTTTCCGCCTCGATGATGTCGCCACTTGATAGATTGACACGCGGAAGAGAGTGTCGAGTTGGTTGCGTCACGGAATAAACCTTCCCTGGAGCTCGGAAGAGCCCGGGCGCGCAGTCACGATTCTGTAGCACTGCGTGCGGGCCGCAAAAGGTAGGCGCAGCAAGCAGTGAACGCCGACGGTGCGTCAGACGTGCGCTGTGCATGATATCAGCGCAGCAAGCTCTGCCGTCAAGCAGTCCCCCCGAAATGTCCTGTGTAGCAGTATTGCGGCGATATCGCGCGGATCAACTCCATTCAGGGACTCGTCAGGAAGGGTGACTGGATGTAGGCTCAATGGGTGCCGAAGCATCGCGATGCGCCTTGGATAATCCTCACGGAGGTGAAGCGGCCGCCCACCCTTCGCCATTGAAGAGCGTGCCGCCGCTACATACTGTTGTTGCTGCTTCCGCCGTGCGCTGACCAACTTGTGCGGGGCTAGTAGATCAAGAATGGCGTGTGATCCAGACTGCTGAGCCAGCCGTTTGTCGGATCCATCAGCCATTTCATATTCGGCGTCGCCACATTGACTCAACCATGCGACCCACCGTTGAAGGACGCGGGGTCATAGTGCGGCAAATTCGTATACAGGCCAAATGTCGGGCGCCACCAGGCATCATGGATTTCGTAGCCATAGACGTTGTAAATCATGGCATAGTTGACCGGCGTCGGTTGGTAATAGTGGGGCGAGCCCGGTGGATCGGGCGATTTGAAGACTGTATGGAACTCTTTGTCGATCGTGCAGTGCATGCCAGGCACCGAAGGCAGGTCCTGGGCGCCGGTCGTGACCTTGAACGCGGTGACCAGTTTCCCGTTATTATAAAGGCGCGCTACCTGCTCGCGCAGCGAAACGACGATCACTTTGCCTTGCGTGATGCCGTAGTGCTGCAGCAGGTTGACATCCGTCTGATGCGTCTGATCCCAGCCAGCACCCTGAGCTCCCAGCTTGCCGGTGAACTGTGCGTGCGTCAGCGGGTCATCGAGGTTCGTGAGCATGGCTGAAATGTTCGTGATGAACATCTGCAGTTCCAGGTCGAGGTAGTGATAGTCATCAATGGTCGAGGCGTTGTACAACCGACCTGGGTTCTTCGCGTCTGAACTGATCAAGTCGCCAACGCCAGTGCCCTGGTCGACATACTCATAGGCATCGGGATACGCTTTACCATCGGCGGGATTGAGCGTTGTGTGTGCCTGTCCCTGCGCGATCAGGTCGACGAAGGTCTTGATGTCAAGATACGTCTTCGCGTACGCCAGATCGAACTGCAACCCGTTGCGGTGCTTCTGGATCTGCTGCACGGCCTTGGTGTAATTGCCATAGCTCTCGCTGGCCAGGAGCTGCGCATCCTGGTCATACTGCTTCTGGTAGCTCGCGATATGCCGGCCGAAGGTCAGCATCTGCGGGGCACTTGCGCTCCAGCCCGGCATTCCAAGCGCTGGGAAGGTTGAGAGGCTATGGATTCTGCTGAAGGCGGTCTTGATGGCCGGGATGTTGGTGTCGTAGTTCGTGAGCGTCTGGATGTCGGCCTTGAACCCCGCCAGGAAGTTGGCCGCCACACTCGGCACGAGCGTCGCGTTGGTCGCCTGAATCTGCGCAATCTGGCCTGCCAGGCGCCCATTGAGCACGACGTAGTCCTGTGACGAGGCTGCCGCGTGGAAGGAGGTCTGATCGTCGGCCAGCCATTGCGCCTCGAGCGGTCGCGAGCCCGGTGACGCCAGGGGATATGACATAAGGCCGTAGTATGTGGTCCAGTAATCCTGAGGGGCGCTACCAACGCCATCAGCACAGAGCAATTGCGCGGGTTGCGGGGTGCCGGTGACCTGCACCAGCAGCTTGTGCTCGGCCGTCACCAGCGCGCTCAACTGCAGCAGACGCGCATGGGTGGGGGCATAGGCGCTGACCGCAACCACCTGATCCTGCACGAAGCCATCGAGCGTGAAATACTCCTGGGTTGTCGTGGCCGCCTGAAACGACTGCTGCGCCTGCTGATAGCGGTTCTGGTAGCCGGTTACCCCCGCCTTATCGCTCGCGGCGGTCTGCGCGAGGGTGGCCACCGCTGTCTGTAGCTGGGAGAGGTCGCGCTGGGTCATGGCCCTGGCATCCGCGGGCGTCATCGTCGTGATGGCATGCACCTGGGCGGAGAGCTGAGTGTAGCGCTGGGTGGCCTGTTGCCAGCTGGCCAGCGAGCCATCGCGGCTGGTGGTGGCCGCCACCTGCTGCTCC
>DAHUXT010000303.1 GCA_027307065.1 Ktedonobacteria bacterium | reverse complement strand
CGAACTTCTCGTCGGAAAAGACGATCATTCTTCGCATTATCTTCACCGTCACAAATGGTCCTTCTGGTCCGTATCCGTACCACTGGGATACACATAGCTGGGAATTGGACGCCGGAATGTTCACCAGCGTGAGCATGCTCTCCTCGACCGACGGCTGGGCGGCTGGTATAGATGAGAACAGTCTTGGGCTCCTCTATCATTGGGACGGCCAGCAGTGGACCAAGCAGCATTTTGTGCCAGATGGCCAGGAGGCTGGGGGCATCGCCGGAATCGCGATGACGGCAACAGGGACAGGCTGGGTCTACGGCAGCGATCAGAACTATATCTACTCGACCTCGAACGGGCAGTGGTTCGGTTATCCGCTGGGCGAGAATGATCGAGTTGTTGCCGGTGCGCCACTATCACCGACAGCATTCCTGGCAATTGTCATCTCGACCAAAGATCAGAACAATGGGCGCCCCGTTCCGGTGATCTTTGCAGTGTCCAGTGGTCGTCCATTGCCGACACCTACGCCGCTGACCTGAATGGGGAGCCTAGCGATGCAGTGAGGCGCGCAGATCTGTCACATCCTGGCGGGTCTGCTCGTCGTCGGCCAGCGCCTTCGCCACGCGGGCGCAACCGTGCATGATAGTGGTGTGGTCGCGGCCACCAAGCTGGCGACCAATCACAAAGAGCGAGGCATCCGTCTCCTCGCGCAGCAGGTGCATCGCAACCTGACGCGCCCAGGCGATCTGATGGTTGCGTGACTTGCCGCGTAGATCGTCCACCGTCAACGCGAAGTGGCGCGCCACCGCAGCTAACACGGTATCCGCGCTGGGACGCTCCGGGCCAGTAACCGGCTCGCCCGCGATTGGCGCAAGCGCCTGGCGCACCATGTCGCTCTCAATAGGCTGGCCGAGCATCTGGGCATAGGCGGTGACGCGCGTCAAAACGCCCTCTAGCGCCCGTATGCTCTCACAGTGCAGCGCGGCAAGAGACGCGAGCGCATCCTCGGGGATATCTAGCTGCAAGGCGGACGACTTGGCACGCAGGATGTCGAGCCGGTGAGCATAATCGGGCGGCTGAATGTCGGCGATCAAGCCCCAGGCGAAACGCGAGCGCAGCCGGTCGTGCAAATGATGCATGGCCTGCGGCACGCAATCACTGGTCAGCACGATTTGCTTGTTGGCCTCGTGCAGCGCGTTGAACGTGTGGAAGAACTCTTCCTCGGTGGACTCTTTGCCCGCGATGAACTGCACATCATCCACCAGCAACATATCGACGGCACGATAGCGCGCGCGGAAGAGATCGGTGGTGCGGGTGCGAATGGCGCCAATGATTTCATTGGTGAAGCGTTCTGCTGTCACATACGCGACCGAAAGGCCGCGCGCGCGGGCGCTATGCCCGATGGCGTGCAGCAGATGCGTCTTGCCGAGACCAACGCCACCGTAGATGAGCAGCGGATTATAGCTCTCGCCCGGAGTCGCGGCCACCTGCCTGGCGGCGGCAAATGCCAGTTGGTTCGTCAGGCCGACCACGAACGTCTCGAAGACATAGCGCGGATTCAACTCGTGTGAGACGCCCGACGCGTCGGGCATC
The DNA here is from genome assembly GCA_027307065.1 of Ktedonobacteria bacterium. GTDB lineage: Bacteria > Chloroflexota > Ktedonobacteria > Ktedonobacterales > JADMIN01 > DAHUXT01. The sequence continues at coordinate 2,663 of DAHUXT010000303.1, read as the reverse complement.
AGTAGCGGCGTGGGATGCAACGCGCGCCCTGGCTCAGGCTGCGCCAGTGGCAACGGAGCCTGTGCCGCGGTGGGCTCTGCGCCGTTGGCGGGTCTGGCACGGACACGAGCGGTCGCGGCAGTCTGGTGGGATGTCCACGCGGCACTGCGCGCTCGGGCGGTGCGCCGGGCTGGCCTCGGCGTCGGAGCGGGCGCTGGCGACAGTGGAGCTTCCTGGTGCGCTGGGAGTGGTTCGGATGCGGCGGTTCGAGCAGCACGGTGGTCGCGAAGCACAAACGACACGTTCGCCGCGCGGCCAAGCGCCTCGCTGACGGCGGAGCGCGTGACATCGAGGAATCGCTGGCTCAGGTGCTCACAGGCAAACGTATTGGCCACGCCGACGACAAGTGTATCGTGCGCCAGATCGAGGGCAGCTGTGCCACGAAACCAGGTCGTGTAGGCGCCAGCAGAGACACGCTGAGCAATGCGCTCAAGCGCGGACTGCCAGATTTGTCGCGCATCCGCGGACGCGCTGCCGCCCGGTTGGTTTCGCCCCATGACCGTCGCGCCCCCATCATGAATACCATGACCACTGGTGCATTCGTTAGCGTATCACTCAACCTTGAAACTGTACAGACTCCACGAAGGATGTCTGCTGCCACCCAGAAAATGGCATGGCGCTTCCCTGTCTCACAGAGTGTTTCTAGATTCGTCCGTGAATGTGACAACGATTGCCCGATGATTGACTTCGGCCCTTCTCCGCGCCGACGTATGTTTCTGACGAGCAACACCGCGATGTGGTTGCGGTTGTGCAACGGGCGATTTTCTGAACAACCTCTAAGCATGCCTTCAGCGAATCCTCAGCCGACTCCCTTATGCTGCGAGTGTACTTACATCGGCACAGTGTATCGCGGAGAGCGCGGGCAAATCGCCGCCATATTCAGGAGGAGGCTTCACTGGATGAAACAGGACAACAGGAAGACATCAGGCAGTGGTCAACTGGGGCAGATCGCTCGCGTCGCCCTGGTACTTTTGACGCTTGCGCTGCTCGTACTGGTCAGCGGCTGCGGGCTGCGGGGCAACCGCAATGGCGCCAGCCAGCCATGGCAGCAGTCGACCAGTCAGAGTCAGCAGACAGCGGGGCAACAGCCGAACGTGGGATCGAATGGCGCGTCACAACAGGTGCAGAACGCCGACCAGCAGGTGCAGGATGCGATGAACGGCATCAATAACGCGCAGAACGATGCCAACGACGCCAACAATCAATCTGGCCAGGAAAATGACCTCATCCCGTAGACCGGCTTCGGTTTATCAGGTGAAGTGACCGACAAGATAGAGAGGGTTAATCCAATGAATCCGTTGCGCCTCATCGGCATCGTTCGTTCCGCGCCACACCATCTGTTAGCACTGGCAATGGCCACTGCGCTCGCGGTCGGCGGGCTGGGTGGGTTGGGAATAGCATCGGCGCTGGCTGCTGCCGCCCCTGCCGCCCCTGCCGCCAATCCCACGATCACCTGCGCGCGCACCGACGTCACGTGTGTGATTGCCTTTGGCAACCAGCGCATCGACGAACGCACCGCCGCGCTCACCAAGCTGAATGATAGGGCGAGCGAGCAGGTGGCGGCCGGGCATATCACCAGCAGCCAGGCTGCGGCCATCCAGGCGGATGTGACGAGCAACCAGAGCGGGCTTGCGGCGCTCAAAGGCAAGCTCGACGCCGAAACCGACGCGGCTGCCGCGCGCCAGGATGTGCGCTCCATCTATACGCAGTTCCGCATTTACCTGGTGGTGCTGCCGCGTGACTATCATGAGATCGTCCTCGACATTATGACCAACGTACAGGCGAAACTGGCAGGACTGGAGCCTACGCTGCAGCAGGCCATCCAGAACGCGCCCGCTGATGAACAGCAGCAGTTGAAGGCGCTCTACGGCGACTACACCACGAAAGTGGCGGCTGCCAGCACGCAGATCACCGCTGCCAATGGGCTGGTAGCGTACTTTACGCCCGATAATATCAACAACAGTCCGGCGACCTATCGCACGAACTGGCTGACCTTTCGCAGCGATATCCTGGCGGGCCGCGCTGATCTGCGCCAGGCGGCAAGCGATCTGCATCAGATGTCGACAATGCTGAAAGAGCACGCTGCCACAGCTACACCTACCGCCTGAGCGCGAGCGTTCCCCTCCCGGCAAACAGTCACTTGCGAGGAGGGGACCTTCTCTACGGCAACGGCGGCTTGACCTCGTGGCGAGGACGCAGACTGAGCCAGGTCGCACTGCCCATCAGCAGCAATGCCAGGACCGCGATGATCAACGCGATCGGCACACCGGACGAGTACGCCAGCAACGCGCCACGGATGGCCGCCACCCCGAAGAATCCAGTACCGAGCAGGACCATCGTGCGGGTGTGGGTGCCCACGCCAATCGCCGCGATCACCAGTGCCTCAAGTGCCAGCACACTGGCATAGATCCAGTTCTCGTCGAGCGCGGTGATGAACGACTGTGCCAGCGTGGGCAGCAGCAACAGCAACGTCCCTGCGAGCGAGGCGACCTGTCCCCCGCGCACGCCATTGCGGACGCGGTGATCGGCGGGGAGTAGCGCGCCAATCACGAGCAGATAACTGGCAGGGGCCAGCACGAACGCCTGGATGTTATCCGCGCCTATCCAGCGCAATTCCCAACTGA
>DAHUXT010000302.1 GCA_027307065.1 Ktedonobacteria bacterium | reverse complement strand
CGGCGGCATCCCAGTGCGCCGCTCAGCATTCTCGGCCACAGCCTGGGGGCTCTGTTTGCGCTCCACATGGCAGCCGATGATTCTGCCGCGACCCAGCATCAATTGGCCGGTGTCATCCTGGTAAACCCCGGTATGGCGGTGGCCTGGAAGGTGCCATTGGGCCGCCAGGCGGCAGTGGCGATGGGCGGCTTGAGCGGCTCAACCAGGCAATGGAGCATCGCTCCTGGGCATGATTCGATGACTGAGAATGCCGAGGCCAAGCGAATGCTGGACGCGGACACCTACTGGCAGCGGAGTCAAACCGCTTCGTTCATTTATCACGTGGGTCTCCGGCTGCGGGTTGCCGCAATGCGCCGCGCTCCCAGCGTTCACACACCCGCGCTGGTCATCCAGTGCGAGGGTGACAAATCAGTCGTGCCTGCTGCCTCACGCCGCTGTTACGATAAATTGGGTAGTTCTGACAAAACGTGGAAGACGTATCCGAATTTCGCGCACGATTTCGAGTTCGAGCAAGATCGTGGAATGCTGGACGCTGACCTCGTCGCCTGGGTGATGGGCCACCGCTGAGCCAGAGCGACCCAGAGCGACCCAGAGCGACCCACTGCGGATTGGCACGCGCGTCGTCCGTGCGGCTGGCGCTTTTCCAGCGAGAACATGTCACATAGCGACCACATGCGCCAGGATGACGACGTGTGAGAGAGAAACAGCGATTTCATGCTAGAGTTGTTGATGACCATCGCGCACATATTCCGCGCGGCTGACAAAGAACTATATATGGTCGGCGGCACCGTACGCGATTTGTTGCTGCGCCGTCCGACATCACCTGATATCGATCTCACCACCAACGCCCGCCCGAACGAGATCAAACGGCTCATTGCCGAGACGCATCCGGACGCGGTGGTGACGGTTGGCGAGCAATTTGGGACGGTGCGCGTACACTATCGCCGCCACGCCTCGGCAGATGACGATGCGCAGCGAGACACCGCCGCTGATGGAACGAGCCCGCTTCCTGCAGCACTGATCGCCCAGGTTTCGGGCGATCTTGATATCATCGAGATTACGACCTATCGCAGCGACCAGTATGCCGACGGGTCACGCAAGCCGGAGGTCACCTTTGGCGACACCCTGGCGGGAGACCTGCTGCGCCGCGATTTTCCGATAAACGCGATGGCACGCGATCCGCTCTCTGGCGAGATCGTCGACCCATACGGAGGCCGTGAGGATCTCGAACGCGGCCTGATTCGCGCTGTCGGCAATGATCCGGCGAGTCGCTTCGACGAAGATCCGCTGCGCCTGCTCCGAGCGGCTCGCTTTGCGGCACAACTAGGCTTCGAAATCGAACCGGACACCGCGGACGCCCTCGCGCTACAAGCGCCAACGCTAGCCCGCATCAGCCGCGAGCGGGTGCGCGACGAGTTTACCAAACTGCTCGTGGCCGAGTATCCGGCTCGTGGTCTGCGCCTGTTGGTGGACTCTGGCTTGATGCCATGGATTGTGCCCGAGGTGCTGGAGTTGTGCGGCGTCAGCCAGAGGCCAGCCCACTCAAAAGACGTGTACGATCACGTGCTTCGCGTCGTCGAACGCACCCCAGCGCGCCCCGCGACCCGCTGGGCAGGGCTGCTCCATGATATCGCTAAGCCGCGCACGCGCAGCGTCGAGGAAGGCAAAATCCACTTCTTCGGCCACGAAGACGTGGGCGCGGTGATGGCTCGCGAGATCCTGCACCGGCTCAAGTTCGATCGGCCATTCATCGAGTATGTCAGCCGGCTGGTGAAGCTGCACATGCGCGCCAACGCGTATCTCCCTGAATGGACCGACGGCGCGGTACGGCGTCTGATGCTGGACGCTGGCGAAGGACTGCATGACCTACTCGATCTCTCGCGGGCCGATATCACCAGCTACCGGCAAGATAAAGTGTCGCGAGCGGTGGCGCGTGTCAATGAGATGGAGCTGCGCTGCCAGCGACTGCGCGAGGAGGCCGAGCGAGTGCCCATTCGCAGCCCGCTCGACGGCAACGATCTGATGCGTATCTTCAATCGCGAGCCGGGTCCGTGGCTGCGACCGCTGAAAGATTATCTGCTTGGGCTGGTGATCGACGGGCAGCTCGCGCCGGATGACCGGGAAGAAGCCACCCAACTTGCAACAGCATTTCTCGCGGAGCACCCATCATAGTCACCAGCAGTCACTCTGCGCGACACGGCAACGCACGACAGTAGAACTGAAAGAGGGTCCCAATGAGTGAGCCGACCGTGCCCAGCGTCGCGGCGAGCGATGCCGAACTGGACCTTGACCGTGAGGTGGCCCCGGCAATTGATTACACTCGCCTCTATCGCCTCTGGGAAGAGCATAACTGGAGCGCCTACGCCATCGATTTCTCGCAAGACGTCATGGATTGGCGCGAGCAGATGACGCCTGAGCAGCGTGCTTCGGCCCGATGGAACTATTCGCTTTTTTTGCAGGGTGAAGAGGCAGTAGCGCGGACATTAGCGCCATTCGTGCATGCCGATCTCACCCAGGAGCAGCGCGTCTTCGTCACTACTCAGATTGTGGATGAGGCGCGTCACCACGTGTTCTTTAGCCGATTCATGCGCGAAGTTGCTGGAAATGGAACCGATCTTGCCACGACACTCGACAGCGCGCAGGGGAATTTGACGCCAGGATTCCGCCGGGTATTCGGCGAACTCGACAAGCTGACCGACCAACTGCGCCGCCAGCCGCACAATCGCGCGTTGCTGGCGAGCAATATTCTGCTCTATCACATCGTCGTCGAGGGGCTGCTCGCGCATCCGGGCCAGCATTTCATGCGCGAGTCGCTTGCGGCCCATGGGCTGCTACCAGGCTTCACCGTTGGCATCGGGCATATCGCACGCGATGAGTCGCGGCATATGGCGTTCGGCGTTCAGGCGCTCTCGGAGTTGGTCGCCGAGTCGCGAGCCAACCGCCGTGCCGTGATTGCCGAACTGGATAAAGTCTTGCCGTGGGCCGTCGCGGTGTTCGTTCCGCCGAACTTCGATGAGAGCTATATTCGCGTCTTCGATCTTGAACCTCTCGACATCTACGCATTCGCGCTGCGTTCACTGGCCGCCAAACTCAAACGCGTTGGCATCTCGCCCGCGGAAGTTCCAGCGTTGGTCAAATTAGGGGTGGAACTGCCTCCCGAGGAGCAGGCGCGTCGCACCATGCGACTGTTGCGAGCAGGCGTGCTCGGAAGCGGTGATTTCCCCATGCACATGGACGATGAGGCGACGGCCCTTGTGTTCGACGGTCTGGAGCGGATAGCCAATATGCGCCCAGGGGCGACGTTGCCCGGAACCATTCAGTGGGACTTTGCCGACGCCTCGCCGTGGTATCTGGCGCCCGAGAGCACTGGCCTGGTGGTTCACCGTGGCCGGTCGGTGCAGCCGGTGCTCACCCTGCGCTGCACGCTGGCCGACTGGGCGCGCATCGCTGGCAATCAACTCAACCCCCAGTGGGCGCTCGCCACACGTCGCCTGCGGATGTCTGGCGACGTACGCGTAGGCCTGCGGTTGTCATCGCTGCTGCGAGCGTGACCGGACGCAGCAGGCATTTCGTGAGCGTTAACACGGCGACGCAATGGCAGGTATGGTATTCTACATGGCAAACACGAGGCACTGCGTGAGAGGATCTTCCCGGCCATGTGCGTAAATCTGGCCCGGCATCGCGCGTCGAAGCAACAGAATCGCCAGTATTGGCGTGACGGACATGTGGTACGCCAGTCAAAGGCAGTAGTATGCTGGAACGGCTTCCCGTTGCGTGGCAGGGCAGTGCTCCCAAGCGTCTTCGCGACACAGTGCGCGTGGTCGCTCCGTTGGCCAGTGTCGTCTCCTCATGGGAGAAGTGCGACGTGATGAGCCAGAGCAAAGAGCAGATCACCTTCGCGAGCGAAGACAAAGAGGCTCAACTCACCGCCATCTTCCACGAGTATAGTGGGCCGATCCACAGCTATGCCTCGCGGCTGCTCGGCAATAGTGAAGACGCGGATGACATCACTCAGGAAGTATTTATCCGCGTTCATGGACACCTTGCCGAGCTACGCGACCCGGCCCGCGTCAAGTCGTGGCTCTATCGCATCGCCTCGAATACGGCGACCGATGCGCTACGGCGGCGGCGGCTCATTTCGTGGCTGCCACTCTCGCTCTTTAACGAAGATCGCGGTGTCGGCGCTGGCATGCCAGGAATGGAGGCGAATGCCAATGCACAGCAGGGGCCATCCGAAGATGCG
>DAHUXT010000301.1 GCA_027307065.1 Ktedonobacteria bacterium | reverse complement strand
TAGCTCTCCTCTCCGCGTCGGGGAGAGACGGGCGAGGGGTTATCCGCTGCCGTCTGCACCGTCAGGCGATGCAGCGCCACGAGTTGCTCTTGCGGCAGTCGCGGGCCGACGTAGCCACCCGCCAGCACGAATGCCACTGGAATCCCCCGCGCGCGACACCACGCGAAGACCATCCGTTCGCGCTCGGCCAGTATCTGCTCGGTGATGCCTGCCAGTCCGCCCTCGGCGCTGCCCTCGTGCGGGTCCATGCCCGCATTGTAGAGGCAGAGACCGTAGCTGCTGCCGCTCCCTTCCAGACGTGCCAGTAACTCGCGGACGGCTGGCAGATAGCGGTCCGCGCTGCTCACAAACTCGAATCGGTTCGCGCCGGTAGGCACGTAGGTATCGAACGGGTCCACGGCGATATCGGCGTGCATGATGCGCGGCTCGTCGGCGACGAGCGAGTGGGTGCCTCCGCCGCAATGGGCATCCAGATCGAGGATAAGCACGGACTGCGCGCCATCCGCCAGCGCCTGATGCGCCGCCAGCGCCAACCCGTTGAAGGTACAGTAGCCGTTGCCACGGTCGCGCCGTGCGTGATGGAGTCCGCTGGAGAGCGAGCCCGCGCACCCTTCACGCATCGCCACCTGCGCGGCAGCAACCACGCCGCCCGTCGAGGCGCAAACGCTCGGCCACAGGAGCGCGTCCCACCGGAAGCGCTGCGACTCCGCCAGCGCGCGCGGTTCACCAGTGCGTATCGCCGCCACATACGCTGGATCATGCACCTCACATACCTGTGCCTCGGTCACGGGCTCCGGCGCGACGAACTCGACTCCCGCGACGGGCGCCGCCTGGAGCGACTCCGCCACCCAGCGCGCCTTGCGGGTGGTGTCGAACGCGTATTCCGCCAGCACGTACTCGGGGCTATAGAACAGCTTCATTGCCTGTCTCCATCGGCGCGCGTCATCTCGGTCTTTAGCGGTAATGTCCATGCCCTGCGCATGCCCATATCATACGCCAGAGCCGGGAGATCCATTGATGCGATACCGATGGCAAGAACCGATGGCAAAAGCAGCATTATAGCGAGTAGTATTGCAGACCGGGGTACTGTGCGCCGTTGGTGTTTTGATCTTGTCCGGCATCGCGCCAGATTGCGACCGGATGCCCCGCCGCGTCCGTCTGGAACACCAGCGAGCCATCGTCGAGGCTCGTCGGGGTTGACCCGGCGCCTGGGACCACAAGCTGCCACTGCTGGCCGCCGGGGGAGAGTCGGTAGATCGCTCCAGCATTGAGATCGCTGAGGAAGAGCGTGCCATCTCCCACCGCGTAGTACCCCATCCCACCGGGGCCTGTTGGCAGCGTCCGCCATGTCTGCCCGTCATTCTGAGTGCTCGCGAGCGCGCTATGCTCGATGGCGCCGTTCGGCGTCCCCACAATCAGTGCGCCGTCCCCTGTCGTCAGGAGATCAACCGCTTGCTGCTGATACTGGAGTGATACCTGCTGCCAGTGTGCGCCGCTATCGGTAGTCTTTGCCAGCGTGCAGAAGTAGCTAAAGGTGCAGCCCGACGGGAAAAGCTCGACGTAGACGGCGGTGCCAAGTGAGAAGATTCCGCCCATGCCCGCGCCACTAAAGAGTGTCGCCTGATCGACGCGCGCGAACGGTCCGGCATTGACACTGGCGAGCAGATGGTGCACCGGCTTGCCTCCGGAGACATTGGCCGTGGTTGTAGCAAACAGGGTCGTGCCTGACCAGGACAGTTGATTGGTAAAGGCTGGCGGCCCCGCGCCGTCCGCTGGAAGTTCGGGCAGAATCAGCTCTCCCCATGATTGTCCGCCATCCCGCGAACGGTAGAGGTGCGTCTTGGGATCGGATGTACAGCCGCTCGCGCAGGTGGTAGTGAACAGTACGACATCTCGGGGATTGGTGGGATCGACACTCAGCGAACACAGCGCGCTCTCGGTGATATCGGGCGACTCGGTCGTCCAGGTTTTCGCGCCATCGGTGGAGATGGCAACGAACATCGGCGAGACGCCGCTAGTGGACGCTGTCGGTTGACTGATGGCGCCGCAGGCGTAGGCGACGGTGGAAGAGCCAGGCGCGAAGGCGATGGCAGTGGCACGCGATGGACCGCCGATGTGCCACCCTTGCAGTGGGAAGTTGGGGATAGTGGCCTGGGTCGCGGTGGCAGTAGCCGAGGCAGGCGTGGGTGTAGCCGTGCTGGATGCGCCCCCCACTGACGTGGACGTGCCACAACCAGTAGCGCCGAAGATGGAGATGGTGAGGATCAGGCCAAGGATGAGACCGAAGATGCGCGGACGCCGGTGCGCCATCGGCTGCGTCATGGAAGTCACCGTCCCTCAGAACACTCACAAACGTTTGCGTCCCCTAAGAACCGCTGGGGAAAAAGGGCTTCTGATGGTCGAGTCTAACAGAGTGGTCAAGCGCGTTCTGTGGCACAGTTCACAGCGTAACAGCGTAAGCCAGCCAGCCAGTTCACTACGTGGAACCTTTCAGACGGTACTGCCGTCAATGGCCATGCAGGTCATCACAGTGACGAGAGGATGACCAGACATCATCGAGACCAGAGCGCAGCCACTACCGTGAAAGGAGACCCCGGCATGATCTCTCGTACGATCTCACGCACAGTTCGGCACCTATGGAAATTGGTTCCTGTTGTCTTCGCGCTGGCCATCTTCGTTGGCCAGGCTGCCAGCGCCGCCGCCTGCGGTGGACTCGTCGCTCCCAACGGCTCAGTCCGCCTGGAGCGCGCGACCACGCTCGTTGCCTGGCACGACGGCATCGAGCATTATCTGACGAGCTTTACGTACCAGGGTGATTTCAACAACGTCGGTTGGATCGTGCCATTGCCCGCAATCCCCATGAGCATCAAGGAGGGTGGCGCCTGGACACTGCAACGGCTGGAGCGCGAGACGCATCCGCTGCCAACCTTCGCGGTGGATGGCGCGTTTGGCGCCGCGGCTCCGAGTGCCGCGCAGGTGATCGAGCAGGTCAAAGTTGAGGCGCTGAACATCACCGTGCTCAAGGGCAGCGGCCAGGAGGTGATCGACTGGTGCGCCGCCAACAACTTCACGTTGAACGCCGAGACAAGAGCGCATCTGCTCGGCTACGCCCACGGCAGCCCGATCTTCATGGCGGCCAAGTACGACACGTCCGCTGCGCGTGCGCGCCACCAGTTGCAGGGCGACGGCGCGCCGGTGCTCATCACCATGCGGACGCCGCGACTCTGGGTGCCGCTGGAGGTGTTGGCGGTGGAGGGCCAGCCGGTAAACGCCGATCTCTATCTGCTGACCGATAAGCCGGTGAATACCAGTGTGCTGGGCGCGACCATCGGCCAATCCGCTGTTGGCAGCCAGGTGCCCGGCGCGCCAGGATTCCAGCTTGCCTTCCAGGAGCAGATGAATCCGACACTCTACCATGATCTCTCGACCGACCGCAATATGGGCTGGGTGCCGTCGAACGCCTGGTTGACCTATCTGACGCTCAATTCGACTGAGCCGCAGGTAACGTATGATCTCTCGCTCTCGTCGGCGGGAGTCATCGAGCTTTCGCCCTTTGGCACGTCGCTGGCAACGTTCGATCGCACGTCGCGCGCGCTGCCGGGCTGGGTGCCGCAACTGCCGCTCGGCACGCCGCAGACCGCGCTACTGGTGGGCATTATCGTTGGTCTGGCAACACTGCTCGTCGTGGTGATCCGCCGGGGCGAGCGCCGCCCTGCTCCCGCTACGCGCACGCCCAACAGCGTGGATTAACGCGCGGGCGTGGGAAATCATGGTGCGCCGGACGACTTACTGCGGGCCGTCCGGCGCGATCCGTGTGATGGGCGCAGCGACGAGCTATGGTAGTCGTATGCTGCCCACGAGATACTACTGACTCCGAGGAACCCGGAAAGCCATTGCGGCAGGTTATCCCTGAGCGCCGACTTCATAGGTGGCGAGCGAGGGCGGCGCGGCGAAGAACGGGGCCACCTTGGCGACTTGCTCGCGATAGGCGCCGCTGGAATCATACGATTCGCCGTCAGCCTGCGTGTTCCACAGGGTGATGGACATGCCTTTGCCGCTGGCGGAGTCAATCAGGAGGTAGACTCCGCGATTGCCACTGGCGGCCTTGACTGCCGGGAGAATGCTCTCATTGTAGATTCGTGTCGTCTCGGCCACTTTGTCGAGCTGAATCGAAACCGTGGTCGCGCGTGCGTACATGTGGGATCTCCTTTGACCCTTGCGGGCATATACCAGGCTGCTGTGGCGAGCGGCGCAGTGCCACTCTTCCGCGTCTGGCGC
>DAHUXT010000300.1 GCA_027307065.1 Ktedonobacteria bacterium | reverse complement strand
TCTTGCCCACGCCGGGCGCGCCGGTGATCACGACGACCTGGGTCGCGCCGCCGGCCGCGGCCTGGTCCGCCAGCCGGCCGAGCACGGCGAGCTCCGCCGCGCGGCCGGTGAAGTACGGCGTGACGGCGGGCACCTGGCGCGGCGGTGGCCCGTCCGCCTCGTCACCCGGCTCGGCGCCGCGCTGGGCGGGGATGGCGGCCCGCTCCCACAGCGCGAGCAGCCGCTCGGCCTGCCGCCGCGGCGTGCGTAAGAGTTCGCCGACATACGCGTCGTCGCTTTCCGAGAGCTGCGATGGGGTGCCCTGCGCCAACAGCCGCCCGGCGCGCATCACCGCGATGCGGTCGGCGATCTCCAGGATCTCGTCGAGATCCTGGCTGATGACCAGCACCGCCGCGCCCTGCGCCGCGAGATCGACCGCCTTCCGCAGCATCGCGTGCGCGGCAAGGTCGCGGTGGCCCTCGTGCAGCCAGGCATAGAGCGTGGCGCGATCAGAGAGCCATGCACGCGCGCCATCGGCGCCCTGCGGTAAAAGCACCACGTCGGCACGATCAGGTGACTCCGCTTCGCCTTCAGGCGCGTCCGCTGGCCACGGTCGCAACGCCCGTGCGAGATCGCGTGGGTTGTAGCCGGGCGTGCCCAAGTCTCCGGCACGCAGGAAACGCGCAACATAGTCCAGATTGTCGTAGTCCATGCGCCCGTTGAGGAGGGCACCACGACCATCGCTGGTCTGGCCAAGCATCAGCGCGGCAACCTCATCCCAATCGAGCCAGGTAATCTGGCGCCGAGCCGTGGGGCTGAGCGCGTCGCGCACGTAGCGCAGCAAGAGCGCCGACCGCTGCTCATGGTCGATGCCGAGTCGTTCACGCATCAGCGGCTCGGTGAGATGAGAGAGGGGGCCATGCCCCAGGTCGTGAGCCAGCGCCGCGACGGGAAGCGCGCGATCACGCGGACGTGCCGCACGCGCCAACGCGTAGACGCCCCGCGCATGGTCGAGTCGCGACGGAAACGGATGCTGAAAGAGGATTTCGCCCGGAACGTCGGAGAGCGAGACACCCGCCAATCGCCGGAATGGCGGCGTATCGAGCAAGGGAGCTATCCAGCCGGAAAGATGTACCTCGCCATAGAGCATGTCCGGGAACGTTCGGGGCCGATATCCGCTTCGGCGACGCGGCGGCGGTCCCGACGCTGCTCCTGAGTCGACGGACATGCACCATCCCTATTTCATGAAGGTCATACGCGCGGGACCGTGATCTGCGCTCGCTCATCTAGCGAAGCCGCTACTCCTGTGGGGACGTCGTATCAAGACCAAGGCTCCGGTGGTACTGCCTGGGAATGTTGTCGCCCACAAATCCCTCATTGAAGATGCGCCTTCGTACCAGATGACGCAGCAACAGCAGGCGACGCGTCTCGGCGTCCAGTTGCTCCAGGTCGTCGAGATTGTCGCTCTTTTCATCGGATGTGCGCGTGATGGGCGCAATAGGCACGCTATCGTGCGACGCGGTGTTAGCCGGTTCGGCGGCGATGGGCGCTAGGCTGATGCGCGGGAAAGGCATCTAGGCAGGGGGCTGAGCAATCGTCGGCTGAATCTTATGGCGCAGCGGCCGCGTGTTAATCTTCTCAGGATCGCGCATCGATTGGGGCAGCACCAGGCGGGGACGTAGACGGCGGGCATTCTCGAGCCAGTTGCTGAGCATGAGGGTCGGCGCGGCGTGTTCTGTTATGCCCAATTGCGGTGAGACTCCCACCAGCACCGGTTCGCGTGCGGTTCTTTCCAATTGACGCTGACGCACGCCTCCTCGCGCAGTAGCCACCGTCGAACGCAGCCAGTTCATGAAGCGTCGCACGATCATTGGGCGCACCCTCGCTTCCACTGGAATCGTCGGATATACGGCCACGTGCGCTCATCGCACGCGTCAAGCACACCGACAAGCCCGCCTTTGCTTATTGGGGATGGTAGCATAAGAGCCTGTGCGCGTCAAACAATGCGCTGGACTCTCGCCGCGACTATCCCTGACTTTGAACGACTTCCAGGTCACTGATCTTCCACGCACCCGCGATCTTGGCGAACGCGATGCGAAACGGTACCGCAACGGTCTGCGCGCCCGCGTCGGTTGTCACTTTGATCGTGAATGCGCCAGAGAGCGCCGCGCTATCGCCCTGGGCGGTGACGGTATAGCTGGTGAGTTGTGGCTCGCAGCCGGCGATTTGGAACTGCCCACCTCCAAATACCCGGTTGAGACCGTTCGTGTACGCATCTACCGTGCCAATTTGCCGCTGATACGCAGGGGTGAACATGGTGTATGCCGCCGCATAATTCCGGGTGGCTAGCGCCTGGCAGAACCGATCGCCCGTGACGAGCGCCCCAATATCGGACCCCTGAACAGCGTCGTCAAGCGCATCAATCTTCCAGTCGCCATTTTGCTTAACGAGCGTCACCACGCCGGAGTAGCTGCGATTGCGAACGATCTGGGCGGTAAACGATGCGTTCTTGGGATTGAAGTTCAGGCTGAAACCACCCGCACCAGGCAGACCAGCCAGACCACATTGCTTCACCTTGCCATCGAGCTGATCGTGTACCTGCGAGAATTGCGCAAACGTCTTGGCATCCACACGCGTCTGATAAGCTGTAGAGAGCAGCGCGTAGGCATCGGAATATTTCTGCGCCTTCAGATCCGTGCAAAACACGTTGGCGGCGCTCAGCGGCGCTTCAACGCTCTGCTGGCCGATGACATAGAGCGCACCCATCGCGATGAGCAGCACGAGCACAACAGCGATGACGGGGACGAGCCAGCGGGGCCGCTTCGATGAAGGCACCGCAGGCTGCGCGGGCGTGGCTGTTTGCGGCTGCGGGCCAGGCCCATACGAACCGCGCTGAGACGGTTCGACCGATGGCGGAGAAAATGGCGGCGAAGGAACCAAGGTATGGGGATCGCCAGGGCTGGCGGGAGCGCCAGTGGGATTCGGTTGCCACTCCGGCCTCCATTGCGGTCCTTGCGACGGGCGCGGCGGATTTTGGGCTGGCTGCCCACCCGGATACTCAGACGACACTCAGCGCTCCCTTCAGCACCATCGTTCTCTTCGGTTGCGGAGATCATGTTCGCTCAACTGACAGTGAAGTATAACCGATGACGGGCCATGCGGCACGACAAATAGCCGATGTCTCGGTGGATGATTCCACTACTATGACGCGCTGAGGCTCGCAAGTGCGCTCCCAGCCGCCTGACTGTACCGCGCAATCGTCTCGCGATCGAGTATGCCTTTCTCGGTGATATACGATGCGATAAGCGTTGCCGGTGTCATATCGAAATAGGGATTGCGCGCCGTTATACCTACCACAGCGTCAGACAGCAGTTCCGCCGGATCCATTTCTTCGAGCGCGAAGGGAAAGTCGGGCGCGGCGATTTTGAGCGTCTCGCAGATCACGTAGACGGGCTTGCCCTCCGCATGCGCCATCAACGCCAGCGGATACGAGCCTACCTTGTTGACCACGCTGCCATCGACACGCAGGCTATCCGCTCCCAGCACCACGCAATTCACCTCGGCCATAAAGACGCCACATGCCGCGTCGGCCACCAGCGTGACCGGTAGCCCACCTGTCGCGAGCGCCCGGGCGAGCGCGACCCCTTCGCCGCCGGGACGCGACTCCGCGATAAACAGCTTGGTGACGGCGCCGCGCCTCCCCAACGCAAGAAGGACATCCTCGACGGTGCCTGAACGACTCAATGTATATACGCTGCCCGCGACCAATTTCTCCGCGTGATCAATCAGCGCCTGCCGCTCCTGTCCATCCGGCGAGGCGAGACGCTCGGCCATCCCATGCATCGCCTGCCAGCGCGTCGTGGCGGATGTCACCACACCCGCGCTCCAGACACGCGCCGCCGCATTGGCTACTGCTGCCATGCTCGGTCGCGCTGTCACCAACGCCCGCGCAGCCGCGCGCAAAATCGCATCGCGCCGAACATCGGGCATGCCTTCAGTCTGCACGTTCGCGTGGAGCAGTGTTTGCGCCGCCGCACGCGCCAACCAGCTTGCACCATGCTCCCGGTCATCGCGAATCGCCTGAATGCTTCCAGCAATTTCGGCAGGGAGGGCATTGGCGGCGTCATCCTCCACGGGCGGCCTCTGGCGGATACACGTGCGATAGCGCCTCGGCGAGCCGGGGTACCGTCGGCAGGGTGGCAACATCCTCAGGGGCGAACCACTGGAATTGAACGGCTTCCCAATCGCTCCGCACCCGATCGGGCTGCAACAACCGAAAGAGAAATGGGTGAACTACCCAGTCCTGATCTATCGTCTCGTCGCGAAAAGTTATCGGTTCGCC
>DAHUXT010000002.1 GCA_027307065.1 Ktedonobacteria bacterium | reverse complement strand
CATCCGTTCTGAATTTTGGAGGACTCTTTCGCATCCGGCAGGGTCTTTCACACACATCGAACGAGCGCCGCTCTGGCAATCAGCGGAGCAGGTGGAGTATACTGGAGCACTACTACAACGGTAGACTCCCTACGTGATGAGGAGCCTGGTATGCGCATTGAAGGTACGTATACCTTCCCCGCGCCCATCGAGCAGGTCTATTCGGCGTTGACACATCCAGACATCCTCAGCCAGGTGATTCCGGGCTGCGAGCGTCTGGCGCAACTTGGCCCCGCCGCCGAGGGCCGACCCGCAATCTATGAACTCCGGCTTCGCCGAGGCCCAGGCGCGGACGTGTACAGTGTGACGATGGTGCTCAACACCACACAGGCGCCTGCTCACCTGCGCGCTGACCTGGATGGGCGCGGTCCAGACGGCCCCTTTAGGGGGCATGGATTAATCGATCTCGTGCAGCAAGAGGGTCATACGGTCGTCGCCTCCGACTGGGAGGTCAAGTCGCCCGTGCTTGCCGGACAGATGGGCGAGCGTCGCATCGCATGGAACGAGGCGGCGGAACAATTCGCGGGGGCAGTTCGTGACCGCGCCATCAAGGCGATGCGCGGCGCGGCAACCTCAGCGGCAGAGGTGCGCCACCTGACAACGCCTCGTGGGCGCGTAGTCGTTCTGCCGCGCTCCAACGGCCAACTGCCGCCAGCGTTGCAGGTCGGATTGCGGCGAGCTATTTGGATCGGTGGGGGAATGCTGGTCGGTCTGGCGGCCATCGGCGCTCTCGTCGCGGTCGCGCGCCGGCTCAGTGGCAACGCGCATGATGCTAGCAACACGGTTGGTCCTGGCGACTTCTGATTCTGAGTGTTCTCGCGTCACGAACTGACGCCATCAGCGCAACCTGGGGTAGATTCCCATAGGTGGTCATGGCAACGGAAGCAACCAGTGCTATCGAGCGCATCAAGCAGAAGCTCGATATCGTCGAAGAAATCGGAGCGGTTGTTTCGCTCAAGAAATCGGGCAAAGCCTATAAGGGACTCTGCCCATTTCACGGTGAGCGCACGCCCTCATTCTACGTTTTTCCGGATAAGCAAGACTGGCACTGCTTCGGTTGCGGCGAGCGCGGCGACATCATCACCTTTGTCCAGAAACAGCAATCGCTCGACTTCCGTGAGGCCCTCGAACTGCTTGCCGAGCGCGCGGGCATCCCGCTCGAAAACACCGGCCGCCCCGAAACGCCCGAAGAATCCGCCGAGACGGCGAACCGCAAACGGCTGCGCGCACTCAATGAGGCCGCCGCGATCTGGTTCCATCATCAGTTGCTCCAATCGACCGCCGCGCAATATTGCCGCTCGTATCTCGACTCGCGTGGCGTCAGCAGCGACTCCATCGCGCATTGGCGGCTGGGATATGCGCCCGATGGCGACGCGCTGGTGCAGTATTTGCTCGGCGTCGGCTATAGCGGCAAAGAGGTGGTGGAGGCCGGGTTGGCGCGCGAGCGCGAGTCTGATCGCGGCGGCATGTACGCCTACTTTCGCAATCGCCTGATCTTCCCCATTCGCGACGCCCGTGGCCAGACTATCGCATTTGGTGGCCGCACATTAGATGGCGGTAATCCCAAATATCTCAACACGCCCCAGACGCTGCTCTTCGATAAAAGCGCCACACTGTATGGCCTAGACCTCGCCCGCGAGGCAATTCGTCGCGGCGACCGTGTGGTGATCGTCGAGGGGTATATGGATGCCGTGGTGACGCACCAGTGCGGCACGCGCAACGTCGTCGCGTGCATTGGCAGCGCCATCACCGAAAAGCACATTCGCCAGATCAAGAAGCTGACGCGCCGGGTAACGCTCGCCCTCGACCCGGATGCCGCGGGTGAATCGGCGACGTTGCGGGGCATCACGGTGGCGCAGCAGGCGTTTGACCGCGTTGCGGTGCCTGTGCCTGGCCCCGCTCCCGAAGGCACACGGACCCAGCAGGATGGCTGGGCGACGCGCGGCAGACGCGGCACACCACGCGGCATCGTGCGCTTCGAAGAACAGGTAGACGCTGAAATCACAGTGGCGAAGCTTCCCCCGCACGAGGATCCGGACGAGTTCGCGCGGCGTGACCCGGCAGGCTGGCAGCGCGCCATCGAGCAGTCCGTGCCGCTGATCGAGTATCTCATTACCGCGCAGACCGCGGGCCTTGCGCTGGATACACCGCAAGGCAAGCTGGAGGCATCACGCCGGCTGCTGCCAATTCTCGCGGAGGTGCGCAACCGAACGCTTGCTGGCGAATACGCCGACCGATTGGCTGCCCATCTGCATCTAGATGTTCACGACGTGCAGCGTGATCTTGCGCAGACACGCCGGAAGCTGGATCGCGAGGCACGAACGCCGTTGCGAGGCCAGGCGGACAGTGTATCAGCAGAATTGGATGAATCTGGCGACCCATTGGGAACAAAGTACTCTCAGACAGATGGAACGCCAACTGGCCCGTTCTTCAACTTTAGAGCGTCTGGCGCGGCGGGAGCGACCGGCGAAATGCTGGCAGAACTGGCGCAGGCGGAGTATTGCATCGGACTCTTGGTGACCGACCCGTCGACCTGGATGGAAATCTACGCGATTCTCGACGAGCACGATTTCACCAGTGCTGAGATGCGCGCCATTTATGCCGTGTTCGCGAGAGGCATCGGCGAAGGCCAGATAACGCCCGCGCTTCCAGGCGAAGGGCTGATCGCTCTCCTGCCAGAGGAGCTTCGGCCGACCGCCGAGGGTACTGGCACCAGAGCTGCGCCGGAATTGCCAGAGTCTGGCCCAACGCTCAGCAAGATCGCGAGCAAAGCGGCGTACCGGCTGAAACGCATGCGGTTGAAAGCGGAAATGGCCGAACTGGATTACCTGGTGCGCGAGGTTGCTGGCACCGACGACGACGAGGGCCTGCGTACGCTGATGGCCCGCAAGAAGTTGTTGTTGTCGCAACGCAGGGCCATTGACTCGGCAACGGACATCTGGGGCTAAACCCAGCAGACACTGTGAGCGAATTATATCACGAATGTCCACGTACATTTGCGAATTGAGTGCAGATTTGGCGGGACGTTCGTTTCAGTACATTGAGAGTAGATTCTGCTGGTTGCAAAAGACCTGGCACATGGGGATATAAAGCGCCCTGGTGGTGGGCGCTTGCTTGTCTGGATGCCCCGTGATCGGTGTGCATCCTGCGCGGCTGGTCAGGAGATTCTTCAGGAGGCGATGCGGGGAGATGGCGCAGCGGAAGCAACGCGGAAAGACGCAAGAGGTTGAGATCGTATCTGAGGCCACATGGTCGGCGGATACGGCAACTGCTGTCTCCGACGAGGAGATATTTTTCGAGTCGCCAGCGTCGCTTTCGACGCCCGCGAACGCTCTAGGGAGCTTGGCTGGCCTGGCGCTGCTGCGTGTGGCTGGCGAATCGCAAGAGACCAGTGTTGTTGAGTTGGACCAGTTCACAGACGAAGAGGAGGAGGCATTCCCCGAGGGCGACCTTGAGAGCGAAGATCCGTTCTTGTTCCTGGCGTCCGCGGCACTTGGCGCGTCTGTCGCCGGGGGGGAGACGCCTGTTGTCTCCAATGACGACGATGCAGTCGGCGACTTGTTCAAACTACAGGATGAAGACATGGCAATCGATCCGCTTGATCCGTCCAAGAGCGCATGGTCCATGGTGGGGTCCGGGGAAGACACCGGGACCACTGGCGGCCATAAATGGGATGAGTTGCGCGAAAGTTTTGGCGCGATAACCAGCGAGCTGGAAAGCAATCTGGACGACCCTGTGCGCATGTATCTGCGGGAGATCGGACGTGTGCCGCTGCTCTCCGCTTTTGAAGAAGTCTCGCTTGCCAAACGTATGGAGCGTGGCAAACGAGAGCGCACAATGCCGTTCGCTACCCAGCACCTGAGCATTATGCTGGATGCCGAAGAAGCGCAGCGCCAGTTGACCGAGGCTAATCTCAGGCTGGTGGTGAGTGTCGCCAAGAAGTATATTGGTCGGGGCATGAGCCTGCTGGATCTGATCCAGGAAGGCAACATTGGTCTCATCCGCGCGGTTGAGAAGTTCGACTATACGAAGGGCTACAAGTTCTCGACCTACGCGACATGGTGGATTCGTCAGGCGATTACCCGCGCAATTGCCGACCAGGCGCGCACGATTCGCATTCCGGTTCACATGGTCGAGACGATCAACCGATTGATTCGCACCAGCCGCCGTCTGCTGCAGGAACTTGGCCGCGAGCCGAGCGCGGAAGAGATCGCCGCGGAGATGCAGATTACGCCGGAGAAGGTGCGCGAGATCATCAAGGTGAGCCAGGAGCCGGTCAGCCTGGAGACGCCGATTGGCGAGGAAGACGACAGCCACCTGGGCGACTTCATCGAAGATCAGGGCGCGCTTGCCCCGGCAGAGGCCGCCAGCCATCAATTGCTACGGGAACAGGTGAAAGATGCCCTTGGCAGTCTGACCCAACGCGAGCAAGAAGTGCTGCGACTGCGCTTTGGCCTGGACGATGGCCGCAGCCGCACCCTGGAAGAAGTGGGCAAAGAGTTCAAGGTTACCCGCGAGCGCATCCGCCAGATCGAGGCGAAGGCGCTTCGCAAGCTGCGTCATCCCAGCCGCAGCCGCAAATTGAAAGACTATCTGGAATAGTTCGCACTGCTCATCTGGTGGTATTTTCGAGGTCCGGTGTCGTATGGCGCCGGGCCTTTTGCGTGATCTGCCGCACGCCGTGCCTATCCCTTGAAGCGGTAGCCTACGCCGCGCACAGTCAGGATGAACTGAGGGTTGGCCGGATCATCTTCCAGCTTTTCGCGCAGCCAGCGCACATACACGTCTACGGTGCGGTTGTCGCCGTCGTACTCGTAACCCCAGACGTGCTCCAACAGGCGGTCGCGGGTAAGCACTGTGCCACGGTTGCGCACCATGTAGGTCAGCAGGTCGAAGAGGCGTGCTGGCAGTTCGATCGGCTGGTCGCGACGGAAGACCTCGCGGCGGTCTTCGTCAATGCGGATGTCGCCCGACGAGAGAATATGCGAGCCAGGCTGGCCGGGTTCCGGCTCATCATGCTGCCCGGCCAGGGGCTGCTCGCCACGTCGCAGCAGCGCCCGTACACGCGCGCGCAACTCATTCCAGCTAAACGGCTTGGTCACATAGTCGTCGGCGCCCATCTCCAGCCCGACGACCACATCGCTTTCCTCGCCACGAGCCGTCAGCATCAGAATGGGCAGATTCGCCGTCTCGGGGCGACTGCGCAACTGGCGACAGACATCGAGACCGTCGAGGCGCGGCAGCATCAGGTCCAGCAACACCAGCGACGGAGGCTGCTGACGGGCGATTTCGAGCGCGGTCACGCCATCTGACGCCATCAGCACGAGGTAGCCCTCACGCCGCAGGTTGTACGCAATCGTATCCCGCAATGCGGCGTCATCCTCAACCACAAGCAGTGTGCGTTGGCTCACAGCCGTGTCCCCCGTGTGTCTCGCTGGTGCGCGTCCTCTGCGCTGGATGATCGCGTGCTCCCCCGTGTGAATACGTTCAGGGCAGCGATCAGTTCAATTCCTCGATTTGTCCCGACACCATGTAGATCACGTCTTCGCAGATATTCGTAACCCGATCGCCGATGCGCTCCAGATCGTGCGCGATGAAGAGCAGACTCGTCGCGACAGGAACCGAGGCGGAATCGCGGGTCATCAGCCCCAGCACCTCATTGAAGATGGTGCGATATTGCTGGTCTACCTCATCGTCTTTGACGCAAATCTCGCGTGCCTGCTGCACGTTGACATCCACAAATGCCTGGATGCAGGCGCGCACCTGCTCGCGGACGAGTTTCGCCAATTCGCTCAACTCATAGGCAATCGGCGAGGTTTCATAGTCGCGGATACGGAGCGTCTGCTTCGAGATGCCCACGGCATGGTCGCCCATCCGCTCCAGTTCGTTGATGACGAGCTGCACGGTAATCAGCTCGCGCAGGTCGCGCGCCACGGGCGCCTGAAGCGCGATCACGTTGATGCAGCGGCTGCGGATAGTCCGCTGCATTTCGTTGACCTCGCCATCACTGGTGACAACACCCTCGGCGAGCACCACATCGCGTTGCGTGAGCGCTTGCATGGCACGGGCGATCTCGCTCTCGACCATCGTTGCCATGGTAATCACTGACTCTTCGATTTCGCGCAATTCCTGGTGAAATGTATCTCGTGGCATGGTGAATCATTGTCCCTTTCGCCGCATTAGCATCTTCCCTGACAACTATCCAAAACGACCCGTGATGAAATCTTCAGTCTGCCGCTTCTGCGGACGCGAAAAGAGCTGCTCCGTCGGCGCGTACTCCACCAGATTGCCGGTCAGAAAGAACCCCGTATATTGCGAGACGCGCGCCGCCTGCTGAAGGTTATGTGTTACGATGGCAATCGTGTAACGCTGGCGCAGTTGCTCGATCAGTTCTTCGATCTTCAATGTCGCGATCGGATCGAGCGCCGAGCACGGCTCGTCCATCAAAATAACCTCAGGCTCTACCGCCAGCGCCCGCGCAATACAGAGCCGCTGCTGCTGGCCGCCAGAAAGGCCGAGCGCACTCTGCTTCAGCCGATCCTTCACCTCATCCCACAATGCCGCACCGCGCAGGCTTCGCTCGACCATCTCCTTCACTTCGCTCGATTTGTGGCCACCCTGCACCTGTAAGCCATAGGCGACGTTCTCGAAGATCGACTTCGGGAAGGGGTTAGGCCGCTGAAACACCATGCCTACCCGCTGGCGAAGGTGTACTACGTCGGTACCCTGAGCGTAGATGTCTTCGCCATCGAGTAAAATCGTCCCCATCACGCGCGCTGTGGGGGTCAAGTCATGCATGCGATTGAGCGCGCGGATGAAGGTCGACTTGCCGCACCCAGATGGGCCCATCAGCGCGGTCACCTGGAGCTCTGGGATGTCCATTGAGATGTTCTTGAGCGCGTGCGTCTGACCGTAATACACGTTCAAATCGCTGATATGTATCTTGACTTCGCCTGTGATCTGCGAGATCACCGACGAATCATCAGTTGACGTTGCATTTGGATTCGGTGATTCAATAATATCTTGTTCTTCTACTGGACGAAGCTCCATCACGTTTGTCTGCCTCTCAGTATCGGCCTTACGCAAGACGGTAGATTTCATCCGAACCGTCCCGTCACGTAATCTTCGGTCTCTTTGCGCTCTGGCTGAGAAAAGATGGCCGCTGTGGGCCCTTCTTCAACAAGACGCCCTTGCAGAAAGAAGGCCGTTCGATCTGCAATCCGTGCAGCTTGCTGCATATTGTGGGTGACGACCACAATAGTATACTGCTGCTTAAGGCCATCCATCAGATCCTCGATTTGCTGTGTCGCAATGGGATCGAGTGCCGAGGCAGGTTCGTCCATAAGTAGGACATGTGGCTCTACTGCCAGGGCTCGGGCCACGCATAGCCGCTGCTGCTGACCACCGGAAAGCTGCGCCGCGGCGGTATGCAAGCGATCTTTCACTTCATTCCACAGTGCAGCGTGCCTGAGGCTCCTCTCTACAACCTCGCTCAACGCAGTGCCGCTAGCCAAGCCATTCAAGCGGACACCGATTGCGACGTTGTCGAATATGCTGCGTGTGGGAAGCACGTTGGGTTGCTGAAATACCATCCCTATCTGGCGCCGGACGTAGATCGGCCGAATGTCGCGCCTGTAAATGTTAGTGCCTTCAACGAGCACGTTCCCTTCAACCCGAGCCGTCGGAACCTCTTCGTGCATGCGATTGAGACATCGCACAAAGGTCGACTTCCCACAGCCCGACGGGCCGATCAGCGCCGTGACAGAATGAGGACGGATCTTCAGGTTGATTTCGTAAAGTGCCTGTTTCTTCCCATACCACGCATTCAGATCTTGTATCTCAATGGTCATTGGTTACCACCTCTTTGCGTCACGCCCACCTACCGACTCGATTTGAAGCCTCCGGTAGCCCAGCGTACCGCCAGCGACGTCACGATCACCAACGCCATCAGAACAAACGAGCCCGCATAGGCTTGACTGATCTGCGTGTCATACGGACTCAACGTATAGTTGAATACCTGTAGCGGCAATGCCGCCATGGGTCTCGCGATGTCGATATTGAAGAATTGGCTTCCGAAAGCTGTCATGAGTAGCGGTGCCGTCTCACCCGCTACACGCGCCAGCGCAAGCATGACACCGGTAATAATGCCACTCAAAGCGGCTGGCAGCACCACCTGGACGATAGTGCGCGACTCGGTCGCACCGAGTGCGATAGATGCTTCTCGTAATTCCCTGGGGACGAGTCGCAGCACTTCCTCCGTTGCCCGCGCGACTGTGGGAATCATGATGATGGACAAGGCAAGGCCACCAGCTAGGCCAGAGAACGAGTGCGATGGCACGACGATCAGCACCCAGATGAACAGTCCAAAGATAATGCTGGGAATGCCAGTAAGCATGTCCACTAGAAAGCGGAGTGTCGAGGACAGCCAGCCACGACCGAATTCTGCCAGGTAAATTCCTGTAAACAGCCCCAGTGGTATTCCGACGAGCGACGCAATCCCAACAATTATGAGGGATCCGACGATAGCGGGCTGCACTCCCCCACCCAACTCGCCAAGCGCCGCGGGAGGCTGGGTGAAGAAATCAACATTGAGAAAGCGAAGGCCCTGCTTCGCGACGAATATCACGAGATAGATCAGGAAAGCCAGCGCGGCCGCTGCGAACAATGTGGTCAGCACGATAGCAGCTACACTGGCAATCTGCCGCCGAATGTATAATCCGCCTTTCGGCGCGGCGAACAGGTCGGTGCGTTGTGTCTCAGGTGCAGTCAGACTCATCGTGAAACACCTCCCGCACGTACCCTCCCAAGCCGGGCAATGAGCACACGCGCCAATATATTCGTAATCAAGGTGATGATCAGGAGCAAAAGCCCTGCCTCGAGCACTGCCGAGACGAAGATTCCGGGTGTGGCCTCACCAAATTGATTGGCGATGACACTGGAAAGTGTGTAGCCAGTATTGAAGAGATTGGCGCTGGGGGGCGCTGCCTGATTTCCAATGACCATCGTCACCGCGATTGTCTCACCGAGCGCGCGCCCCAACCCAAGGATCGCTCCACCCGCGATACCCACGCGTGAGAATGGAATCACCGCATGGCGAATGACTTCCCATCGTGTTGCTCCAAGAGCGAGCAGCGCCTCTCGTTGAGACGTCGGCACATTGAGCATGACTTCACGGGAGATAGCAGTAATGATCGGAAGAATCATCACTGTCAGAATCATGCCAGCCGCAAGCAGGCCTAGCCCATGCGGGGTGCCCTGGAAGAAAGGCAGAAATCCAAAATGCTTTTGAAGCCATGGTTCTCCGGAGTTTTGAAGCCATGGCGCCATGACAAGAAATCCCCACAGGCCGAGTACAACACTCGGTATCGCCGCCAACAAGTCCAGCACGAAGGCAAATGGCAAACGCAGGCGACGCGGGCAATAGTCTACCAGAAATATAGCCGTGCCAATACCGATAGGCAGCGCGAAAATCAGCGCGAAGAGCGACGTGACGAGCGTGCCAAATATTGCTGGCTGCACACCGTACGTGTTATGAACAGGATCAAAGGCATCATTGCTGAGATAGCTTAAGCCGAATGTGCGAATCGAGAGCCAGGAATTGCTCACCAACACGAAGGTGATTCCGAGAACGATGAGTATAACGATGCCAACAAATATCAACATGAGAGCACGAAATGCAAGGTTGGCGGGCCGTCGCGTTTCGACGCGAAGGCGTATTCTGGATTGCGTGATCCAGTCTCTCACACGCCCACGAGCGCCGTTCAATGATGTTTCAATAGGTATCTGCATACGCGTCACCAGCCTTGTTTCCGCAGCCTGTAATGGACACATTTTCTGAATGTATCGAATTCACACACAATGGCAGCCCTCCCAAAACCCGGCACGTACTGGCCGATTTAGGAGGACTGCCCCACGACTAGAGCTCCGTCGAAGTCGCTTCTGACGGCCTCCAGCTTGCGAACTAACCCTTGTAGCAGGCGCCGCTACCGCAGGTCATGGACTTGATCTGCGCCTCGTCCTTTTGAACGATGTTGGCAGGGAGAGCCACATAACTCAGCGCCGCCGAGAACTGCTGACCATCATGCACCATCCACCACACGGCATTCGCAAGCGCCTGCCCCTTATCGGAGCTGGTCTGCTTCTGGTAGACGAGCACCCAGGAATAGCCGCTGATAGGATACGAACCAGCACCACCAGCGTTGACAATATAGAAGCGCAGGTCGGCTGGGATGTTCGTGAAGTTCGCCGCCGCAGCCTTTGCGCTATCGAGCGAAGGCGCCACGAATTCGCCGTTTTGGTTCTGCACCTGGGCGTACTGGATCGTGTTGGTGAGCACGTATGCCAGTTCATTATACCCGATCGAGCCAGCGGTGTTCTTTACCGCAGACGCAACACCCGCGTTACCCTTCGCACCTACACCCGTCGGCCAGTTCAGCGTGTTGCCCGCACCAACCTTCGAAGACCAGTCGGGGCTAACAGCAGTAAGATAGTGGCTGAGGATGCCTGTAGTGCCGCTGCCATCTGAACGATGAACGACGGTAATCGCAACATGCGGAAGCGTAGTACCGGTGTTCAGTTGCGCAATCGCGGTATCATCCCAGAACTTGATGTTGCCAAGGAAGATGTTGGCAAGCACTGGGCCAGTGAGCTTGAGATGTGTCGAGGCATCAACCTGCGACAGATTGTAGGAAATGGCAACCGCACCAATCGTTACCGGAATGTGCAGAATAGCGCCGTTCGGGCTCTTGGCGAGGTCGGTATCCTTCATTGGCGCATCGGAAGCGCCAAAGTCAACCGTTTGCTGCAACAACTGGGTGATGCCAGTGCCGCTTCCAACGGCTTGATAATTGATCTGAACCTTACAGCTAATTCCAGCGTACTCCGTGAACATCTTGGAGAAGAGTGGCGCATCGAATGTAGAACCCGCGCCGGAAAGTGATGTCGTTGACGGACACGTGGTGCCATTTGCTGTGGGTGTTGACGTTGTTCCACATGCTGCAACCACAAGGCTGGCTGCGACAACAGCGCTCAACGCAATTTTCGACCCAAGAGAACGAATCGCAGAGATGCGATCGAACATGATTCCTCCTCAGACTCCATCAGCCCAGATTATTTGACGTGACGTGACGGGCATCGGTGTCAGGATGCGCCCTGCTGTCATACCCGTCCGTATTAACCGTAGGGTGCGACTGTTAATGGCTTTTAGAAATCGTGTTAATGTTGTGTTAAAGCGGTGACGCGCCGTTCGCGCCTGAGTTCGCGATGCGATACACTACCTTTGGTGAGCCGCGAATGCGTCTATGTGCGCATGGGGAAAGTTGAGACGGCAGACATGGGCAACGGAAGCGATATCGCGTCTCTGTTGGAGGCGTTTGTCGCCGGCATGGTAGTAGTAGGAGCCTTCGCCTGGCTGCGCCTGCGAGTGGAAGAACGCAAGCGGCGCATGGCAGAGGAAGCGCGTTATATCGTCGAGCGCAGGCTAGCGAGCCGTTTGCACGAGATTGCTCGGCTCCACGACATCTCTGGCGTGCTGCTCGAGGCCTATCCGCGCCCAGTGTTCATTACCGACCAGGACCGCGTGATTCTGTTCGCGAATGTCGCCGCACTCACACTGCTTCGTCTGCCACAAGACCAGGTGATTGGCCGGGCGGCTGCGAGTGTCATACAGGACTACGAAGCGATGCGCGTGTTGCTCGAAGCATCAGAGACGCACCTCCCCTCCGAGGCGACCTTTCGCCGCGCGACGACCGGACAGACCTGGCATGTCTCGGTCACACCGATTACGACGCCCCGTCAGCCATCACCCGGCGTGCCCGAACTCGATCCCGCCCCTGATGTGGAGCGGATGATTTTCACCATCGAGGACTTGACGGAGCTGAGGCGGCTTGAACTCATGCGGAGCGACTTTGTGGCGCACGTCTCCCATGAGTTGCGCACCCCGCTTGCGGCAGTCAAACTACTCACCGATACGCTGGCAGTGGCGGTTGAGGATGATCCAGTGGCGGCGCGTGGGTTTGCGCAGCGGATTAGCGGCGAGATCGATCATCTGACCCAGATGGTGGCCGAGTTACTAGAGCTCTCGCGCATTGAATCGGGCAAGATCAAGCTGCGGACGGAGTCGGTAGATATTGGCGGACTGGTGGAGGTGAGCATTGGCCGGATGAGCCCGCTCGCCGAGGAACGAAACGTCAATCTTGTCTCCAATATCCCTGACGACCTGCCCGACGCGCAGGCGGACGCCAGCCGAGCGGGCGAGGTGCTGATCAACCTGATTCACAATGGCATCAAATACACGCCGCAGGGCGGATGTGTGACGATCTCGGCGGAGGTAATCGACACGCTACCGGAGAGCCTGCCAACGCCCCCCATGATGGCGATTCACGTGACTGACACCGGCGTGGGCATCGACGAGAACGATCTCCCCCGCGTCTTCGAGCGCTTCTTCAAGGTGGATCGCGCCCGCACGAGAGCCGCCGAAGCGTCGGCGTTGCCAGAGACACGCGCTGCTGCGGGCACCGGGCTTGGACTCGCCATTGCGCGGCATCTGGTAGAGCTGCATGGCGGGCGCATGTGGGCGGAGAGCCGCATCGGTAAAGGCAGCACATTCTCCTTCACGCTGCCACTGGCCACATCTTCCGCGCCAAGGCACGAAGCATCATCGGCATCAGATGTCGCTGCGCCCAATGCTCAGGGGCTTCCCGGCGGCACATCGTCGAGCGTGCGATAGAAGAAGACCGTTGCGTCGAGTGTGCCGTTGGCGCTGCGGGCAAAGGCGGGGATAACGCCTACCTCGATATAGCCCAGTTTTCGATAGAGGCTTTCCGCGACATCGCCCTGGCGCGTGTCGAGCAGTAACAATTTCCGTCCTCGCGCACGGGCGGCATCCTCGATGGCAAGCATCAGTTGACGGCCTATGCCCTGGCCGCGGGCGGTTCGCAGCACACAGACTTTCTGTACCTCGGCACGGTGCGAACCGTTTGGCATCGTATCCGTATCCAGTTGCGCTGTGCCAACCACGCTGCCATCCGCCGATCGCGCGACCAGCAATATCCGTGTGCCGTGTTCGATCTTGGCCACGACACTTCGCCAGTACTCTTGCGCCTGGGCGGTTTCCAATGGACGCCGAAAGCCAAGCGACGCGCCACTGGCGACAGCATCTTGCAGCAGTGCGACCAACTCATCCATTACTGCGCGCGCCCCATCGGCCGTCAGCGATTCGATCTGGGCCACTGGCATCTCCTATCCTGATGATCAGCCACAGTGATCAGCGTCGTTCTGCGCGTACCGTATCACACGAGCGTCTGAGGCAACAGCTACCTGATTTGCAAGGCAGCGGCCCGGCAATGCGAGCGGCTTGCGACGCATTGAAGCCGCATGATATGCTGCATCAGGAGCGGTGCGCCAGTGCTGGCGTGAACCCCCGCTGGATAAGGTAGATCAGGTATGCTGACGGTGCGCCAGGCGCTGGCGATGGAAGTGTTTGCCGGGAGCCGGGTTGTTGCGGGGGAAGGTGGCCTCGACCGCGAGATTCGCTGGGCACATCCGGTGGATATTCCTCACGCCAGCGAGTGGGTGCGTGGCGGCGAACTGCTGCTGACCACGTTTTATGGCCTGCGCGACGACCCCGAGGCGCAGAGACACCTGTGTGGCGAGCTTGCCGAAAAAGGGTTGGCGGGCATGGTGGTCGCAATTGGCGGCTATCTCGATGCCGTGCCAAACGCCATTCGCACTGCCGCCGACGCGGTCGATTTCCCCATCATCGAGATGCCGTGGGATGTCCCATTCGAGGATGTCGTGCGCGCTATCTCCGAGCAGATCATCAACGAGCAGTACCAGCTTTACAAGCAGTCGCTCTCGATTCATGGCTCACTGACACGTCTGGTGCTGGATGGCGGATCGCTGCAAGATGTTGCCCAGGAACTTTGCGGACTGCTGCAGCGACCAGTTGAGATCGACGACCTCTCATTCGCGGTACTGGCCGCCGCTGGCTCTGAGAACGAGATTGATGATAGCCGCCGCGCCGCACTGCGCGAAGGGCGAAGCGCGCCAATGCTGCTGGAACACCTGCGCCGCACTGGTGTTCTCTCTCGTGTGCGCGCAAATCTCGCGCCAGAGCGCATCGATCCCGACGTGGGCACACGCAGTCATGGCATGACGATGGCGCGCATTCTGGCGCCGATTGTCGTCGCGCGCAAGATCTACGGCTATGTCTGGATCATCGCGGGACGGCGCGACCTCGAACCGCTCGACTTCCACGCCATCGAACACGCCGCCACAGTCGCCGCGCTCATACTTTTCCGCGACCAGACGGGCCGCCAGGCCGAGGAACGCGCCGAAAGCCGCATTCTGAGCCGTCTGCTGACGAAGGACGCCCAGCTTGATAATACCCTCCGCGAGGAGGCGGGGCGCTTCCGGCTGCGGCTCGAAGCGCCACATGCCGTCATCGTGATCGACGCGGGAGCCAACGAAGTGCGCGCAGTGGAGCTAGCTGCCCGCAATGCCGTGCGAGGCTCTGGGCTGGCGGCGGCGATCGGCGAACGCGCCGGGCGGGTGGTGATGCTGATCGAGACACCAAAGGCCGAGGCCATCGCGGAGGTGTGCCAGCGTATCATCACAGAGGCAATGCCGCTCGAAGACAGCATTCGCGTCGGTGCGAGCCCCCTGCACGAGGATGCCACAACGCTTCACCGCGCCTACGAGCACGCGCTAGAGGCGCTGGCGCTGCTTCCTGCACTTGGCGACGACCGGCACATCGCCCACTTCGAGGAGCTTGGCATCTTACACTGGCTGCATGCCGTCCCGCAGGAGCTTCTGGGTGAAAACGCCTTCGCGCGTAGCATCCAGCGGCTGGCCGAACATGATCGGGCGCGTGGAGCCGAGTTGCTGCACACGCTCGAGGTCTTCTTGGAGTGCGACGGCAATAGCGTCCGCGCCGCTGAGAAGCTGATCGTTCATCGCCACACGCTCAAATACCGTCTTCAGCGGATCGAGGAGTTATGCGAGGTGGATCTGAGCGACCCATTGTGCAAGCTCAACCTGCGGGCCGCGCTGCTCTCGCGACGCATGCGGAACGCCCATAGCGAATAGACCGGCGCCAGCGCGCAGACGTTTCGCCACATTGGCCAAAGAACGTCGTTCAATGTCCGAATTCGTGGCCCTTGAGACTCGCTCATGTGGCCCATATACTGCCCACAACCAGGGGTGCGCGGCTCGCCAGACACCGCAGTATGGAAAGCTGGCGTCACCCAAGAGGAGGAATGCGATGGCGATCTCAACGCTGACGACTGATCGGCTGACGATTGATGGCGAGCGGGTGGCGACGGCGCAGACGCGCACGCTGGTGAATCCCGCGACAGGCGCGCCCGCCGATGTGGTGCCGGAAGGCAGCGTCGACGATGTGCAGCGCGCGGTTAAGGCCGCCAAAACCGCCTTTGACGATGGACGCTGGTCGGGCATCGGGCCAAGCGCGCGCTCTGCCGTGCTCTATAAGCTGGCCAACCTGATCGAAGAGCACCTTGACGCACTAGCGGCGCTGGAGTCGCGTAATGTGGGCAAGCCCATCAAGCTGGCGCATGATAGCGATCTGCCATTTACGGTGGACAATCTGCGCTTCTTCGCCGGGGCCGCGCGCCAACTGGACGGCCGCGCATCGAGCGAATACGTGCCGGGATACGCCAGTATGATTCGTCGCGAGCCTATCGGCGTGGTGGGCCAGCTTGCCCCGTGGAACTATCCGCTGATGATGGCTATCTGGAAGATCGGCCCCGCGCTCGCCGCTGGCAATACCGTCGTCCTGAAGCCCGCGCCTGAAACACCACTCACCTCGCTGGTGCTGGGACAATTGGCGCTCGAAGCAGGACTGCCCGCGGGCGTCCTGAACGTGGTGACGGGCGGCGACGATGTTGGGGTGGCACTGGTGGCGCACCCCGATGTGCGGCTGATCTCGCTGACGGGCGCGAGCGAAACCGGCAAAGCGGTCATGCGCGCGGCATCCGATACGCTCAAGCGCGTGCATATGGAGCTTGGCGGCAAGGCGCCATTCATCGTATTCGACGATGCCGATATCGAGGCTGCGGCGCACGGCGCGGTAGTTGGCGGCTTCGTCAATACCGGGCAGGATTGCACCGCCGCCACCCGTTTCTATGTCCAGCGTGGCTCGTTCGACGCCTTCGTCAAGCGCTATCTCGAACTCGTAAGCCAGGTACGCGTGGGTGATCCCGCCTCGCAACAGACCGACATGGGTCCGCTTGTATCCGCGGCGCAATTGCAGCGGGTCGAGGCGCTAGTGCAGTCTGCGAAAGGCCAGGGACGCTTCCTGGCGGGCGGCGAGCGCGCGCGTGTGGCCGGGATGGAGAATGGGTTCTTCTTCCAGCCGACCGTCATCACCGGCGTACCCGACGACGCCAAAGTCGTCACTGACGAAATCTTTGGCCCAGTGACTGTCGTGCTGCCTTTCGACGACGAGGCCGAGGTAATTCGCCGGGCGAATGCGGTACGTTACGCGCTGGCAGGCTCAGTATGGACCGGCAACGTGCAGCGAGCGATGCGAGTCAGCGCGGCACTGGAGTTCGGCACGGTCTGGGTCAACGATCACCTGCCACTGACGCCTGAGATGCCCCACGGCGGCTTCAAGCAAAGCGGCTTTGGCAACGACATGTCAATCTACGCGCTCGACGACTACACCCAGATCAAGCATGTGATGCTCGATACCTCCAGTGACCAGCGCAAGCCCTGGCACTACACCATCTTTGGCGACGCCGAATAGTTCGGCCCGCACGTTCGCTGGCTGTTCCTCGATGCGGTCGAGGGGCAGCCAGTTGCCGTTTGGCTACGTAGTATCGCTGAGCCGTCATATCCTTATCCTTGCCGTGCCCTTCCGACAGTCACCGCATGTTCCGTCCCCTCATAGTCGCAATGATGCCCCATGCCTGTTGCGAAAGCGACGGGATATGAAGAAGTGGCTATTTCTCGACCAGCCCGTAATAGATGATCTGTCGCGAGCGACTACGCAGGAAGCTACTGAATATGTTTGCTAGCCAGACAGTTCCGATACTCGATGCGAAAGCGGCTTGCGACCGCAGCCTAGTACTGAGTCTTCGAAATCGCATGGGGACGGCACACTCAGGGTATGCTGGAGGCGGCGGGCATGGGGGTAGTCTGTCGGGAAAATTCGGGACACCGAGAAGCGAGGGAGTGCGAGAGGATGCAGCAAAACACATGGGGACGATCGCCTGACGACAGCATGACGCGTGTATTGCCAGTGGCCGCGCCCATGAACATGCTTCCTGTGCAGGTCATCGACCGGAACATGATCGCGCCTGATGTCGTGTCGGTGCAGATTGTCCTTCCGGGAACCACACAGGCGCCAGCACCTTATCTGCCAGGCCAGTTTGTGACGCTGGCATTGCCAACCTCGCGCGAAACGTTGTACCGATCCTACTCGCTCTGCGGTGACGGCGATGCGGCGCGACCTTGGGAGCTGACCATCAAGCGGATGCAGATGGGCGCGGTCTCCAACTACTTCTATCAGTCGGTACAGCCCGGCACACTGCTCTATGCCAGTTTGCCACGCGGCACCTTCACCCTGCCAAGTCGTGTCAGCCCTGAGATGGTATTCGTCTTCGTCGCCATGGGGAGTGGCATTACGCCGCTGATGGGCATGCTTCGGGCAATACAGCGTCTGCCCGAACGGGAGCGCCCGCTGGTGCAGCTCCACTACGCGTCGCGCTCGCCAGATGACATCATCTACCGCGACGAACTGGACGAGATGGATCCTGACCGTGTCTGGCTCCGTCAGCGACACTACATTTCGTCTGAAGGCCGCCGGATGACCACCGATATGGTCCTGGATTTCGCGGGACCACTGGCGCCACGCGCACACTGGTATATGTGCGGCGCCGAAAGCCTCAAGCGCGAGCTGCAAGACGAGCTCAACGCGATGGGCGTCGCGACGCGGCAGATTCACACCGAGGTTTTTGCGTCCCAGCATGGCCCAGCCTATCGAGTCGCTCAATCGGCGCTCGCAAGCGAGCCAACGGACTTATTCATCGCCGACACCGGGGACGCGCTCAACGTCGAACCCGGCGAAACGTTGCTGACGGCCCTGGAACGCAACGGCTATCGCCCTGACTTTAGCTGTCGGGCGGGCACCTGTGGCACCTGCAAGTTGCGCGTGCTCGAAGGCGAGGTTGACCAGCCCGGCGAGATTCTTTCACCGGCAGAGAAGGCCGACGGCATCGTATTGAGTTGTATTGCGCACCCAATTGGCCAGGTGACACTGGCCTCTGGGGGGCGCGCTCCGGCTGGCGTTGTGCGCCGTAAAATCCCTGGTGTGAGTGCGGGCCGCTCGCGAAAGGGGCGTACGGGCGTACGGGCAGTGGCGCTGGTGGGTATGAGCGCACTGCTCTATAGCTCATGGAACCTGACCAATCATAAACCGGATAGCTGGGTCGCCGCGGCATCCTCCGCGCAACAAACGATACCAGCCAGCACCTCGCCAAGTGCGGGAGCGACCATAACAAGCTCAGCTACGCCGGGTCACAGTGGCGGAGGCGCGGCCACGGCGACTCCGGGTGGTGGTGGCAAGGGAGGGCCGTCCGCGCCGACGGCGACGCCAAAGCCCAAACCGGCGCCAAAGGCGACCAGCACCCCATCGCCGGCCCATTAAGAAGCACCATGTTATGAGTTCTTCTCCCGATTGGGTGGTTGTCGAACAGACCCGGCGGATCATGGCGACACGCATGAGCATCCACATAGCCGTTCCGCCAGGCGATGAGGCCCACGCGAATGCGACGATTGCTCGCGCGATGGCATGGCTGGAGTCGCTGAGCGACCGGCTGACGCGCTTTGCGGCGGATAGTGAGCTGGCCCAGCTCAACGCGTCGTCGGGTACCTGGTACGCGGTTTCAGGCACACTCTTCACGGTGGTTGCCGAAAGCGTCACGGCGGCGCGCGCTACCGGCGGTCTTTTCGATCCCGCGCTCTTGCCGTTGCTGGAGGCGATCGGCTACGACCGTGACTATGACGAGATCGAGCATCGCGAAACGGGCAAGGCAACAGGCAATGCGTCAGATGTGCCATTCGTGGCGGGCAGGTGGCGCGACATCGAACTGGATGCCCGGCGGCTGCGCGTTTTGTTGCCGCCCGGCACACGGCTGGATCTCGGAGGTATCGCGAAGGGGTGGGCCGCGGACGCTGCGCTCGCTCGCTTCTTCGCACGCTACGAGAATGTGCTTATCAATGCCGGAGGCGATATGCGCACACTGGGTGGCGCGAAGCCAGGTGAACCGTGGGCGCTCGCCATCGGCAATCCGTTTGCGACAGCAGACCCGGCAACGTCCGAATATGCCGCTGTGTTAACCATGCGCCATGGGGGCATAGCGACGTCTGGGGCGACTGGGCGCTGGTGGTATCGCAATGGCGAGCGCCAGCATCATCTACTCGATCCACGCACAAGCCGCCCTGTGCCTTTGTGGATTGACGAGAGCGACAACGCGCGCGACCCCTCGCGGCTGATCGCAACGGCGACCGCGCTGGCGCCCTCGGCGGCGCATGCGGAGGTGGCGGCGAAAGTGGCCCTCTTGCGCGGCTATCCTGAGGCGCTCCATCAGGTAGAGCATGCCTGGGAAGCGCGCCATGGCGCAGGCCCGGTTCGCTATGGTGATGAGTCTGTTGCGTTGCTGCTGATACTGGGCGACGGAAACATCGTCTGCTCGGCAATTATCCATGAATTTCTCGCGGATGTCGGAGGCGGAGGAGATCTATGGCTGGACTGACGCTACTTCCCCTGGTGAGCGCGGCAACCCATCTGCCATCGCTCGCGGCGGCCTAACGCTACCAGCCCCACACTGTGGTATCTCACCCGCACGACTGCTGTTGTAGCCTATGTCACGCTGACACTCTCGGTCGCGCTCGGACTCTTGCGCACCATCGCGCGGACGTCAGCAGAGCATCTGTCGTGGGTGATAGATGAATTGCACGCATTCGTCGCCACACTGGCTGGCCTGTTCGTCGTCGGACACTTACTCACCATCAAGTTCGATACCTTCGTGATTTTCTCGTTGCATGATCTGCTCGTTCCTGGCCAAGATCCCTATCGTCCTCTCGCGGTCAACGTTGGCATCTTTGCGTTCTACCTGATGGCGCTCACACTGATCAGCTCGTGGGTGCGTCGCTATATTCCCTATCGGTTCTGGCGCACCATCCACTACCTCAGCTTTCTGACATTCGCGCTGGTGACGATTCACGGTTGGCTGGCGGGCAGCGACTCAGGCGAACCATGGCTGCGCGCGCTCTACGTTGGTGGCGCCGCTGCGATTGCGTTTCTTGTGCTGATGCGGCTATTTGCGCGTCCGAAGGTCTCCAAAGAGCGTGTGTAACATGCCCGCCCCGTGTTCGGGGTGCTATGTCCGCGATGTAACGCCCCTGGGCGCGTTTTGCCTGCTTGACACGACACAACCATGCGCCTATGATTATAGAACTATAGTTCTAGTTAGCGGAGGCGGGCGCGATGGCAATGCGCATGTTGAATGGCGGCGAGATTGTCGAGGCGACACGTTCTGGCAAAATAACTCGCGTGCAGCACATACCAACAGGTACGCGGAAGCCTGGTCACGACCTACCGGCGCGACTCATTGACATCAACGAGTTGCTCTCGCGCCAATCGCCCGGAACGTTCTACGTCGAGATGGCAGACGATGCGCTCCTCGATTCGGGAATCTATGCCGGAGACGTGCTGACCGTGGATCGTACACTCCATCCAACGTATGGCGCGGTGGTTGTCGCCGCCCTCGACGGCGAATTGCTTGTGCGCCACTATTGTCCCGATAGCGCGGCGATTCACCTGCTGCCCGCGCATCCAGCCGTCGCTCCCATCAGCGTGCGAGCACGAAGCCGCTGTCAGGTGATGGGTGTCGTGACCACGGCAATGCATCGGTTGCGACTCGTACCAATCCCTGATCACAGGCGACAAGAGATGCGCTAGAGCGCGGCGATCAGCCCTGCCAATTCCTGACGGTACTTTGACCCGCTGATGGTCTCCCAAAGCGGCATGAAATCCTGCCGTAGCGCGTTACGCCGAGTCTCCTGGTCGGCGCGGAAGCCCTCCAGCAGATGATTGCGCGGGTAGTCGTGGCGCAGATGCGTGAGGAGCGTCACGGCGAAGACACTGTCTTGTAGCTCGCCAAGGTGGCCTTGCACCGCTTTCAGCGTCTCGATGAGCGACTTGGCGCACGGATCGTCCTCTTCCGAGAAGAGTTCCAAAGCGTATCGCAGTTGCTTGCAGGTGATGCGCAGCGCATGTAACTGCTCTGTCGCGGCAAAGCCATCGACCACTTCTTCGAAGCTGAGCACCGCCTCATAGCGCCGCCAGAGTGCGTCGCCCGCCACGTGGCGCACCAGCACCCGCCGCGCACTCCTCGAGCGCGAGAGCATCCGCTTCGCCGTCCGCTTTGGTCGGTGCAGCAATCGCTGCGTGGCTGGCTGGCTCAATGCGCGCCGCAGGTGGTGCAGGGCTTTCTCGCGCCGCCAGAGCAATTCATCGCGGAGCGCACTCGACGTCTGGGTCGGCTCGACAACCGAGCGCTCGTAGGCGTTGAGGCTTTCGAGCAGAATATCCAGATCGCGTACGACGCCCAGGTACTGCGCCAGAGGCTGCAAGCGCTCACGCAGACGCGCCACTCGCTTCGCCTTGAACGTGGGAGTCTGCTGCAACAGATGCGCCATGGTGCGGAGTCGGCGTGTGGCTACGCGCATCTGATGAATGTCTTCGACGCCGCTCTGCTCGCTGACGATGGCTACATTATCACGAATATGCTTGAGTTGACTACTAAACGCATCGACACCAACCTGCCGGAGTCTTTTCCTGCCGAGTGCCGTGCCGTCACACACATGCGCGACACCTCCGCGCGCGCTCACTGGTCGTTTGGTGGAGAGTGTAGCCATCGGTGAGCCTCTTTCACAGCATTGTCGGCTTCGGGTTGATTGCGACGGCGCTATCTGTCTGACCTTTCATTGTACGCCATCAAGCTGGGTACCTGCTACAATAACGTGGGTCGTCGCATACGGAAGAGCAGCACATCGCCAATAGCGCGCGGATTGCGAACCTGCGTCGAGAATGCTTGTGCGACCTCGTGCACTGTCGTATACTAGTGCGCCAGATACACGGAGGAGTTTTACATGTCTCAGGTCGCCCTCTTCATGTTCGGGCCGCCACGCATCGAGATCGGCCACGAGCCGGCAACCATCGATACACGCAAGGCACTGGCGCTCTTTGTGTACCTCGCCGTCACCCGCCGGCCGCACACCCGTGACGCGCTCGCCGGGTTGCTCTGGCCCGACTATGATCAGGCTCACGCGCGCGCCACCCTGCGACGTACCCTTTCGCCACTGCACCGGCTGCTGGGTGAAGGCTATCTCAATATCGAGCGCGAGATGCTCTCACTGCGATCTGACGCCGGGCTGTGGTCCGACGTGGACGAGTTCGAGACACTGCTCGCGCGCTGCCGGACCCATGGGCATGCAGAGACCGCCGTCTGCGTCGAATGCATTCCGCTCCTGTCACGAGCAGCCGACCTCTTTGGCGACAGTTTTCTCGCGGGATTCGCGCTGCGTGATAGTCCCGCGTTCGACGACTGGCAATGGGCGCAGGGCGAGCGTCTCCGTCGCAGTCTCGCAAGCGTGCTGGAACGCCTGGCGCTCGGCTACACCGCGAATGGCTCGTTCGATGCGGCCGTGCTTGCCGCCCGTCGCTGGCTCTCGCTTGACCGACTGCATGAACCAGCCCACCGCCTGTTGATGTCGATCTATGCCTGGGCAGGTCAGCGATCTGCCGCGCTGCAACAATACCGAAGTTGTGTGCTGTCACTGGATGAAGAGCTCGGCGTCGCGCCGCTGGAGGCCACTACCGAACTGTACGAGGGGTTGCGCGCAAAGCAACTACCACCGCCACCCGAACTGGCCAATTATCACGCCACTCTTGCTGCATCCACCAAGGCTGCTGCGCCGCCAAAGCCGCCACACGTATCAGCCGCTCCGCCGGTAATATCCGAACGCAATCTCCTGCCGTTCATAGGGCGCGACACCGAAGTCGCCCGACTTCTCGATGCCTGGCGTCATGAGGAAGACCGCGGGCAAGTCATGATTATTGCCGGAGAGGCCGGAATCGGCAAGACTCGACTCGCCGAAGAATTTCTGGCCGAGGTGCGCGGCAAAGGCGCGGGCACATTGGTCGCTCGCTGCTACGAGGGTGAAAGCCATCTGGCATATGGCCCGCTCGCAATGGCGCTCCTCGGCACGCTTCCCCGCGCCGAAACTGCGTGGCCCGCGCGGCTAGAGGCGCCGTGGATGGCCGAAATTGCGCGCCTCTTGCCAGAACTTGCGACCACACAAAGTGATGGCGAATATCTCCCACCAATCGAGGGGCCAGGCGCGCAGACCCGCTTCTATGAGGCGCTGCGCCGCGCCCTCATCGCCGCCTGCGCCAGCGCAACGCAAGGCATTTTCGTCCTCGACGACGCCCAGTGGGCCGACGGCGCCACATTGACATTTCTGGCGTATCTCGTGCGGCGGCTCGCCGACCAGCCACTGAGTGTGATGCTGCTCTATCGCACGGGCGAGACCGGAGAACAGCCTGAACTGGAGCATCTGCTCGACGTGGCGCGAAAGACGAAGCGAGCCACCATCATCGAGCTTGAGCGGCTGCGGCCAAAAGATGTGCGGGCGCTGCTCGCGGCGCAGTTCCCCCACGAGAATGCCCAGAGCGATGTTGGCAAGCGGCTGTATCAGGAAACAGAAGGGCTGCCGTTCTTCCTCGTCGAGTATCTGGCAGCTATCGGCAACGGGGTACTGGCAACGGAGAGCGACTCGTGGTCGCTGCCTGGTGGCGTACGTGATTTGCTGCGCTCGCATCTCCGTGTCGCAAGCGAGACGGGCTGGCAGGTGATGAGCGCCGCCGCGGTGCTGGGGCGATCCGCGCCCTATGAACTGCTGCGCGAGGTAAGCGGTCGAAGTGATGATGAGACCGTCTCGGCGATCGAAGAATTGACCGAACGCGACCTCTTGCGCGAGGCAACGACTGAGAGCGCGAAGGCGACGGTACCTGTCTATGACTTCAGCCACGAGAAGTTGCGCGCTCTCGCCTACGAAGACACGAGTCTGGCGCGACGACGGCTGCTGCATCGCCGGGCAGCGGAATCGCTGAGCATACGGCTGGCGGGCCACCGTGACTCTGCCGTTCAGGCGAGCCAGGTTGCCCGTCACTACCTGCTGGCAGGCAATGACGCCGAGGCGGCGCGCTACTATCGCAGGGCTGGAAACGATGCCCGGAGTCTTTTTGCCAACGCCGACGCGCTCGAACACCTGCGTACCGCCCTGGCGCTGGGACATCCCCATGCGGTGGCGCTTCACCGCGACATCGGTGATTTAGAGACCCTGCTGGGCGACTATCATGCCGCGCTGGCGAGTTATGAGAAGGCGGCTGCGTTCTGCACAGCGCACGAGTTGCCAGCGATCGAGCACCGGCTGGGAAACGTTTATGCGCGGCGAGGCGAGTGGGCCGCAGCCACGGCACATTATGAGGCGGCGGAGGCTGCCAGCGAAGATGCCGAGCCAGATCTTGCGTGGCAATCGATGCTGTCATCCGACTGGAGTCTGGCGGCGTTGCGCAAGGGCGAGCCTGAGCGCGCCCGCATCTTGGCGACCCAGGCGCTGTCGCTTGCCGAACAGTCTGGTGACTTTCACGCGCTGGCACAGGCGCACAATATCCTGGGAATCCTGATGAGCGACGAATTGGCCGAAGCGCGCGCGCACCTGGAGGAAAGCCTGGAAGCCGCGACCCAGTTGAACGCACCGATGATTCGGGTGGCCGCGCTGAACAATCTGGCGCATCTCTGGCAGAAGAGCGGCTCCCTCACCGAGGCAATACGCTGCGCGCAGGCGGCGCTCGATCTCTGTGTCACGCTAGGTGACCGTCACCGGGAGGCTGCCCTACAGAACAATCTGGCAGACTTGCTGCACGCAGCGGATCGCTCGGACGAGGCGATGGTACACGTGCGACAGGCAGTGCTCATCTACGCGGAAATTGGCGTCGAGGCGGGCACGGTGCAGCCAGAAATCTGGAAACTGAGCGAGTGGTAATATTGAGCCGCGTGTGAACTGAGAGGCTGGATTATTCAGCCTTGTAGCCGATCCGCCGCAGCAACCCCTTCCGGGCAGCAATATCCTGCTCTGTCTCGATGCCTTTGCTTGCGACGCCGTCGATGACGCCCAGAATGCCACGGCCCTGTTCGGTCTCGGCAACGACTACCTGGAGCGGGTTCGCGGTGGCGCAGTAGATGTGGCACACCTCGTGGACGGCACGCACCGCTGGCAGCACATTGATGGGAAAAGCGTTGCGCAGCAGGATGAGAAAGGCGTGGCCGGTACCCAGCGTGAGCATGGTGTTGCGCGCGAGGTGTATAAGTTCGTCGTCATTGCCACTCCAGCGCACGAGCGCCGGACCCGATGCCTCGCAAAAGGCCAGCCCAAACTGGATGCCTGGCACGGAACCCACAAGCGCCTCGTGCAGATCCTCGACGGTCTTGATGAAATGACTCTGGCCAAGGATAAGGTTGACATCGTCTGGCTTTTGGATGTCTACGACGACCGTTTCCATTGCCGCCTCCTCATGTTCACACGTTGCGCTGGAAGTGGATGGGCTAACTCGCGCTCGGACGCTTGCGATCGCTCGATTGTCCAACCGCGTGAAGAATGTCGGGAATATGCGTCATGCGCCAGATGAGGGCAATCGCGCTGCCAAACGCGCCAGCCAGCACGACGATGACGACGATGAGCGTGAAATCCGCCGTAGTTGGAAGCCGGTGCGTGAGGAGCAAAACGGT
This sequence comes from Ktedonobacteria bacterium, assembly GCA_027307065.1. Classification (GTDB taxonomy): domain Bacteria; phylum Chloroflexota; class Ktedonobacteria; order Ktedonobacterales; family JADMIN01; genus DAHUXT01. The sequence continues at coordinate 11,601 of DAHUXT010000002.1, read as the reverse complement.
CGCGGTCGCCAGCACTCCCGCAATGAGGGCCGTCAAAAGGCACCCTTTCGCCACAGCGAAAAACAAGGTCTCGAAGTAACGCCCGATGCGGCCCATGATGCCCTCCATGGTAGCACGCGGCTCATTGCGGCTTGGGAAACGTCCGTGCGAGTTGTGCTGGCCAGCGATGTGTCGCGCTCAATTGGCTTCAACTGGTCTTGCCTGTGTGCATCTTAGGCGAGCGGGCGTGGCTTGTCAACGCAAATGTGTTGTGGAGAGTTCGCGAGTGCATCATTCATAGCCGATGAACGGTTGTCTTCAGCAGAGATGCCGCGTAGAATGACGCCAGCAAGCATGAGAGTTCATAGCAACTAAAGTCTGGTGCCGAGTCATCATCAAGATGCAGGGGAATTCCAATGCCGGAGACACCTTCGAATCCAACGCCTGGACAATCCATCAACCGATCCAATGCCGAGCGCCTTGGCGCACAGGTCTACGCGCTGGTGCGAGCGTGCCCACCCGGCCGTGTGACCACCTACGGCTGGCTTGCGGCGGCTTTGGGCTTTCCACGGGGGGCGCGGATGGTCGGCTGGTTCATGAATCACTCACCGCGCTGGGAGGAGGTACCGGCGCATCGTGTCATCAATAGCAAGGGCGAGTTATCGGGCAGTTGGGCCTTTGGGCAGCGTGGCCGCATGCGCGAAATGCTGGAAGCCGAGGGGGTGCAGTTCAGCGGCGAGGGCCGTGTAGACCTCAAGCGCTACGGCTGGGACCCTTCCCGCGATCTCACGGACGAGGAGCGCGCGAACGTGCTTGCCTCTGCCGACGCCGCGCCCGCGGACGTGGATGACGAGCTGTTCCGTCTGCTCATGGACGACCCCGCCTCGCCGTTTCGCATCCAGCCGACAGGGCAGTAGTCTGCCCGCGCCAACCGGGCATCCACGGGACATTCATACGGACATGATCGCCCCGCCGTTGGTATCGCACCTCACCGGATGGCGGCTTACGCGTCGAGCAGAGCGGTCACGATACCCTGCACCGTTGGCCATACTGATGATTCCGGGTCGATTAGCTCGAAATGTCCAATGTCAGGCAAGGTCAGCAACGTTGCCGGATCGCCTTTGACAATAGCGCGCTGCTCGTAGCGTTCGCTCACTTCCAGTGGCAGTGTGTCGTCGGCGGTGCCATGAATCAGAAATTGGCGAATGCCCAACGGGAGCAAATCGTAAGGTGACCCTGCAGCGTAACGGTCAGGGTAGTCGGAAGGCGAGCCACCCATCAGCAGCCCAGTCGCGTTGTCGCTCAATCCAAGTGACCACGTGTGGCGCAGGTCGACGGCGCCTGCCAGCGCGACCGCGGCGGCAAGTGGCAATGGATCGGGCGTGTACAGCGGACTGTTCTGGTCGATCTTGTGGCGTCCCGCAAGCCAGAGCGCGAGATGCCCACCAGCGGAGTGGCCGATGGTGATGACGTGGTCGAGATCGAGATCGTAGTGCACCGCCAGGACTCTGAGAAAGTCTGCCGCCGCGCCGACATCCGCAAAAGTGCCTGGCCACCCGCCACCTGGCTCGCCGGTCCGTCGATACTCGATATTCCAGGTAGCGAATCCGACCGCGGTGAGCGCCGCGCAGACGTGGCCGAAGTGGACGAGATCGTAACGAGCGCGCCAGAAGCCGCCGTGGATGCCGATGACAACTGGATGCGGCCCATCGCCTGATGGCATGCGCAGGTCGCCAAAATGTTGCGGTTCCGGCCCATACACGATACGCTGATCGGCGGTCGGCGGCACGCGGTCCAGGATGTCTTCGCTCATCTCACCTCAACTCCACCGTAGCAGGCAGGGCGACGCGTGTTCGCTCTCAGGCGGAGGGATCATTCGGCGCAACATGCAGCGTATGTTCGCGCTCGTAGCTGACCAGACCCGGCCCGCCACCTTTGATGTGGCGCACATAGCGCTGCTCGGTATAGTCCACTGGCACACTGCCTGCCGAACGCGACTGACTATAATACGCCGCCAGCGCCGCCGCCTCTCGCAAGGTTGCCTCGGAGGGCGGTCTGCCACCACTGCGAATGATGACGTGGGCGCCCGGCACGCCGCGCGCGTGCAGCCAGACATCGTTCGCGGTCGCCTGGTGAAAGGTGACTTCCTCGTTCTGGCGGCTGTTCTTGCCGACCAGCATCGGCATGCCGTCCGAAGAGACGCGACGGAGAGGAGTGCCGCCGTCGGGCTTGCGCGCCTGCGGCGCCGACTTCGCGCCTTTACCACCCTTTGCCCATTTCGGCGGCTTGGGCGTCTTGACAGGCTTCGGGGGCCGTTTCTCCGCTGAACCGCGCAGATAGCCCGCCTCCATGACTTCGGCGCGCACCAGCGCAATCTCAGCAGGCGAGTCAGCCAGCGCCAGATCAGTCAACAACTGGTCGATACGCGCGAGGTCCACATGGTTCATCTCGATCTGCGGTGGAATGAGCGCCGTTGCCCGTTGCAGCTTGTGGTAGCGCGCATAGCGGCGATTGGCATTCTCGACGGCAGTGAACCGCGGATCCAGCGTCAATGTGCGATTGAGTCCGTCACCGAGCGGATTTTCGAGCATGATGCTGGTCTGCCCGCGCGCTATCTCCGACTGAAACGCCAGCAGTAGGTCAGCCTCCGCACGCAACGCCTGCGCCTCATCAATCGCCGCTAGCTCGCCGCGCAATGCCTCATCTTTGCGGGCAGAGCGATCGCGAACGGTCTGAAGCAGATGGCGGAGATCACGCCGGGCGCTATCGAGCGCGAGCCGCCACTCGGCGTCGTGGTAGAACATGGCGAGCATCTCGTTGACGTTGGCGCATGGCCGCAGCGAAGCGTCACCATACTGGCGCGGCTCGTAGACCGCGAAGGCCGTTGGCGTCTCATCTCCGTCGTCGCCAGAGTCACCATATACGAGGGTCGGCTGCCAGGCGCGTGTCTCTGGCAACGCCGCCAATTCGCGCGCCTCGGTCGCAATCTGATCCCATGGCAGCCCATCAACAAGTGGCTCATCCGGGGACGCCAGCGCGCGGGCGGCGATCTCCCGGCCGATCTCGCGGCTGAAGCCCTCAACTTGCGATGCCAGCAATCCAGCGACGGTGGGCGCCTGGTGGCGAGCACGACGATTCTTGCGTCCGCTCGTCATGCTCGTCGGCACAGGCTCACCCGCGGTTAGCGTTGCCGTCGCCGCGTCACGCAGTTCGTGAGCGGTCAGGCTCTCGCCGCGCAGCCGTGGCAGCGACTCGCCGTGCAGCATGCGCGTCTGTGCGGGTGGATAACGGTAGATCACATGCGGCGCGATCGTGCGGTAACGGTTCACCTCCGCGCTGACCATATGCAGGGCGCCAAGGATCGTGCCGTCGTCGTCGCGCAGAATGAGATTGCTGAGCCGCCCCATGATCTCCGCTACCAGCCAGACCGAGGCAACGCCCTCAGCCGCCGCTGGGCCACGGCCAAAGCCAATCTCGAGCAGGCGTTCCCATAGCGGTTGACGCACCTCGACGATCCGAGCGCCCTCGAGGTATTTTCGCAGCAGCATGACGAACGAGGGTGGTTCGATGACGAGTTTGCGCGGTTTCTGCTCGATGAGGTGGACACGAGCGAGTTGAGGATGCGCGGTAGCCAGTAACCAGCGGTTCCGCCCGCCACCCCAGCACTGGAGCGCGACAGCATACGGGGTCGGCTGTATGACATCGTCGATGCGCGCGCCACGCAAATCGCCGCGCAGCTCGCCAGCCAGCGCCGACAATGTCAACGCGTCAACCGTTGGCATGGTATCATCTCTCTAGTCAATCAATGTATCGTCGCCATCTTTAGCGATTCGTTCATACACTCTTGTGGGGTGAGCGGGCCTCAACGGCGACTCAGTATAGCACGCACCGGACTGACGGTGGAGCGCAGAGTATGGCAGAAAGAGACAGCGGGGCAGCGCGATCGGCGTCAGCTTCGCAATGGCTGAGTCCGGACGGGGCTGTTATGACGCCCCCAGGCGCGCGCACGCCACTCTTAGTGGTTTTTTCTGGCCCCTCAGGCGTGGGCAAGACCACCGTTACCAACGAACTGGTGCGGCAAGGCTGGAGCGGCCACATCGTCGTCACCGCGACCACGCGGCGGCCCCGCCCCGGCGAGGTGGACGGAGTGCATTATCACTTCCGCACCCAACACGAGTTTCAACAGATGCTCGAGCATGGTGAGCTCCTGGAGCACGCCGAAGTACATGGCAACTGGTACGGCGTTCCGGCGACGCCTGTGCGCGAAAAACTCGCGCAGGGAACCGATGTGTTGCTCACCATCGACACACAGGGCGCGCGAACCGTTCGCGCACGCACACAGGGTGCAATCTTCGTGTTCCTCGCCCCGCGCTCGCTTGATGAACTGGTCGAACGGCTCAACATCCGTGGCACCGACACCCCTGAACAGCGCACGCTGCGCATGCTGAACGCGGAACGTGAGATGGCCGAGCTTCAACACTACGACTACGTGATCGTGAACCAGCAAGATCGCCTAACAGACTCCATTGAACAACTGCGCGCTATTCTCTGCGCCGAGCATTGCCGGGTAAACTCCCAGCGGCCGACCGTCTAGCAGTTGTTGCATGATTGAGAACAGCGATCGCACATCCCGGCGCTCGATGGCGCGCGTCGGTAGCGATAGAGAGACGTACTGGAGGAGACAAGTGGCGAGTGATCGATACCAGCGCGCGGGAACACGCGAGCGCAACCTTGGACTGGAGTTGGTGCGGGTCACCGAGGCCGCGGCGTTTGCGGCCTCGGCACACCTGGGACGAGGAGACAAGGAAGCGGTAGACCAGGCGGCGGTCGATGCGATGCGCAACGCCATCGAGGGCGTAGACATGCATGGCGTGGTGGTCATTGGCGAGGGAGAGAAAGACGAAGCGCCCATGCTCTACGTCGGCGAGGAGGTTGGCAATGGCCTGCCGCCAGAGGTAGACGTCGCGGTGGATCCAGTGGACGGCACCCGCTTGACCGCGATGGGGCTGTCTGGAGCGATCGCGGTCGTCGCGACGGCGGCACGAGGCACGATGTTCCGGGCGCCCAATGGGGTGTATTACATGGAAAAGCTGGCAGTCGGGCGCGACGCGGCACATGTGATTGACCTCGACGCACCGATTAGCGAAAACCTGGATCGCATCGCGCAAGCGCGTGGGGTGCCGGTCAGCGATGTCACGGTGACTGTGCTCGACCGCGAACGACATGCCAACATCATCAAACAGATTCGGACCGCTGGCGCACGCGTCAAGCTGATTCCCGATGGTGACGTGGCGGCGGCGCTACAAGCGGCGATGGAGGAATATCACGCAGCGGACGTCTACATGGGCATCGGCGGCGCACCTGAAGCTGTGCTGGCAGCGGCGGCGATCAAATGCATCGGCGGACAAATGCTGTGCCGCATCTGGCCACGTACCGATGCCGAACGCGACCAACTGAAAGCCGATGGTGTGGATCTCGCGCGTATCTACACCGTGAACGATCTCATCACGTCAGACGATGTCTCGTTTGCCGCGACCGGCATCACCACTGGTGATCTATTGGTTGGCGTCGAAGTAGGGCACTTGAACGCTCGCACGCACTCGGTGATGATGCGCGCCCGTACCGGAACGATTCGATACATTACCGCGGTACATCGCTGGAATCGCGGCTAGCGCCCGCCAGACCAACCGCACGACGATCCCCTCTCTGCGCCTCGGAGAGGGGATTCGTTATCCCCGTCAAGATCCTGTCAAGCACCGCTACGGATGTGCTGCCGCACTGCGTCTGCCTGACGGGTGAGCCACTCGATGACGCTAGATTTCTCCTTGTTAGGCGGCGCAATACGCTCCCATGTCTCGAAGAAATATTCGCGGAAGGCCGAAGCGATGGTTGCCTCTGTGACCTCTACCTGCATGTTCGTTGGCTTGTCTGGTACGTCGTATGACACTCCAGTAATGAAGACATGCCCGTCGCCGGTGATGATGTAGGAAGGCTTGTTACGGATTGCTTGCTCCTCGTGATCATCAAGAAGCGCCAGGTGATAGTGCTCGTAGTTTCGCAACAGAAAAATGAGGCGCTCGATGTGCTCCAACCGCCGTTCCATTCCATAGTTCTTATCAACGAACGGCACATGCGGATGAATGCGGCCATCGTCAGCCAACCGGCGAATGCCTTTCATTGTACAAATGTCGAGGTAATCGTAGACCTGAATATTTGCCTCGAACGCCACAACGCGACGCTGTAAGGCAGCGATGTAGCGCGGCATGTCTGCTTCGCTCACGATCCCAGACTGCTGAGCGTTGGTACCCACAAGCCCGTAGCGCGAATTCCAGGATGGCGGGTGGGTGAGGGCGCTCAGCCCGTTCATCGCTGAAAGCCTCCCACCTGGATTGGCCTCCGACTCTACCATCGCGAGGGTGAATTGCACTTCCTGTGCCTCCCCTAAGAACGTTCGGAACAGTGGATTGCTATCCTCACGGAGTTGTTGGTAATGCGCGTTCATCAACGCGATTTGCGCAGGCTCGGTCAGCACGACCGCCCCGTCTGCGCTGACCGCATTGTTCGTCGCCAGGAGCAGCAGCGCCGCGCGTCTGGGAATGATCACCATATCGTACGGATGCCGCAGTAGTTTATACCTGTCGAAGTAGCGTGGAAAGTAGCCACCTGCCTCCACGAGTTCCAAAATCGACTGGACGATATGCAGCGAGCGGGCAATATCCCTATCTAGTCGCCAAAGGTGCTCGATCTTCCAGCCGTGGTGCAGCGCCAGCCGAAGTGCCTGCTGCCACCTTTGTTCAAGCTCAGGCGCGGAGGCAAGCCCCGCGAACAGGTCTTCGCCCTGGGTCGATATCACGATTGTAGGGTCGCTTGGATCAGGCCACTCATTCGCGATGAGTTTTGTTGCCAGTGCGACAATCGCGCCACTCTCGCAGACGGTTTCTGGCAGCGCTTCCTTCGAGGCCAGGCGAAGCCCAACGGCTCCTGGACTGCTCGGCTCTGGGCGATTGTAGGTCTGCTCCATGAACCTTCCGACCACCTCGGACCTCGATTGTGACGAACGCTTTCGCGTCGGGCCAGGCTGCGAATGAGTCAGCGAATATACCTGCGCCTGCACGAGTCGTTGGGTCTCCCGCGCCTCGAGATGGAGGTGGCTGGCAATCTTCCCTACATGGTCGGTATTCAGATGTGGAATGCGCTCGTTACGCATCCATCGATACACCTGCGAGAAATCGACGTTGATCGCCTTCGCGAGATCACGCACAGATGCGTGACCGATAAGTGATCTCAGGATGTCTCCAAATCGTTCCTGCTCCATAAAGTCCGCCCCCAGCCGCCGCTGCCGCCGCTGCCGCCGCTGCCGCCGCCACAGTGAACTCGCGCGTGAGTCCTTTCACATCAAAGGCCGGTTATAAGGTGCCCTGCGCGATCGCCAAATCCTTTCTGCGTTTGCTGGAGCGCATAATGGCGTTCGCCTGTCTGCCATTGTGCCACATTTGTCAATAATTGGCCAGATTTGCCACACTTGGGAGTCAAAAGGCGAATGTTCGGATATACTGGGCAAGGCCTGCGAAAGTGCATCTTTCTGTGATATAGGCCCACTTTGGCGCTGTACCACTGTATGCCGTCCGCAGCCACCCCATCGATGATGTCGCCTGTACCATAGTTCGCCGTTATCGCGTCCTGATGACCACGTTGGCAGAGACAATACTCCAGCATGGCACAGGCTCAGGAGAGCCGGGCATATGCAGAACTTTCCACATATAACCGACCAACATACGGTAGATCTTGAACTGCGTCGACGTGAAAGCGGGGGGCCGTACCTCCTCTACACGGGTCCAGACAAGAAGGTGGAAGGTCGCTGGCGTGCCCTGAAGACGCTTAGGCCAGCACTCTCAATGGCATTGCCACGAGCCCGTGATCGGTTCATCAACGTAGCGCTCAACTGGATGAGTATCTGGCCGCACCCGAATCTCGTCTCCGCCGAGCAGATCATATTCATCGAGAACCGCAGCTACGTGGCGCTCGACTACGCCACACAGGGCAACCTGCGCCAGTGTATACGACAGAACCTCCAGCCAGCCCAGGCGCTCTACTATGCCCAGATGATCGCCTCAGGATTACGGGCGCTGCACTCGCCTGACCGGGAGATTCCACGCAAACAGATGCCGCATGGCAACTTGAAGCCCGAGAATATCCTCGTCCAGGGGAATGGACTCGTACAACTGAGCGATATCGGTTTCGCCAACATCCTCAATGGCGGCAGCGCATTCATACTGCTCGAATCATCCGGCGGCAGAGGCGACTCGATGGCATATCGTGCTCCAGAGTCATGGGCGCAAGGATATAAACCCAGCCGAGTGGCGGACATGTACGCGTTTGGCATCATCTTGTGCGAATTGCTGACAGGGCATCACCCGTTGACTGACCTGAATGATGGCGAACGACTCACCAGAAGCGCCTGGCATGCGGCGCACACACGACGATACCAGCGCGAACCCAGACCGCTCGCACCCGCAGTCTCGGAAATCGTTGAGTTGCTCTATCGACGTTGTCTTTCTCCGCGTCATAAAGCACGACCGACCGCGCACGAAGCCGTCATCTTTTTGCAGAATGAGGCACGGCGGCATGGGTGGCCAGTGTACGCCGAAGCGGAGGTCATGGCGCGCACACCGGAGAACAAGATTTGGATGTGGGTACGCCTGGCAAACGCGCTGGAGCAGTGCGGCTTCTACAGTGAGGCCCACACCTATGCTGAGAATGCCCTTAAGGTCGATCCGCGGAACCCCCAGATGCTCAGCATCAGGGCAAGCTACCTTGCGCGCAAGGGGCAGACCGAGGAAGCGGTGCGCGTTTTCGAAGATGCCCTCGCCGCACAGCCGGTTGATGCTCGCGCCTCCAAACTGTCACGAACAGGCGCATGGGCAGTGACACACCGCCAAGCCAGCGGCTTCGAGAAGGCCGAACAGGCTTTTCTGAAGGCCCTCTCGCAGGCGCCTCAAAACGCCGAACTCTGGCGCCAGCGCGCCGTCAACGAGCTCAGTTGGGCCTATGCTGTGATCGATACTGAATGGCAGAGCGACATGATGTTCCACCTCGATCAAGCGGTACGCTCCAGCCAAATGGCCTGCCTGTTCAGCCCCGGTCATACGCCTACGGCTCAATTGCTGGCCCTGGCGCAGCGGCTGCGCCATACCCTGTTGCACGACCCAATGTCTGAAGCGTAACAAGCCTACCAGCCGTTCCGATGTATGAGCGTTTCGATGGGTCGGTGCTGCCGCCGCCTGGTCGAAGAAAGGGCCGCGTTCGGATCGGTGGCTGCCGCGTATCCAAGCGCGATGACGCCGATGGGCTTGAAATCGGTGGGGACGGAAAAGCGGTGCAGCACGGCGCGCTCGCCATACGCCATCCCAAAGAAGTACGCGGCCAATCCCTCGTCGATAGCCGCAAGCAGCATCAACATCGATGCCATGCCAGCGTCGATGTCCCAATAGGGCGCGGGCCAGCGCTCAGCTGTATCCATCCCCGCGGCAATCTTGTCTGGCTGTGAATAGCGGTCGAGGTACGCCTGGCGATTCGCGAGCGGCAGAATGACCACAGGCGCGAGGACCGCCCGCTGCTCGGATGTCATCGGCTCGTCTGGATCGTCGATGAGATTCCAGAACTCCTCTACCGGCGCCGGCGTGTCGAGCACCAGGTACTCATTGCCCTGCGTGAAGCCAGCCGACGGAGCGTGGCGCGCGCTCTCCAGAATACGGTCGAGCGCTTCACTCGGCACGGGCTGTTGCTGGAAGGCGCGCACCGATTTGCGGCGCTTGAGAATTTCGCGAAGCTCCACGGATATGTTCTCCGATTACTGACTGCTGGTTGTTGAAATATCGATCCGCGCTCAGGCCCCAGCAGATTCACCGCCTATGATTCCCGAGAAGGTCGTGACCTCCAGGCCGGACTCGCGCAGTTGGGCGACATATGGATTGATGCCGACACTATCACCCGCGATGTGTCCCATCACCAGGAGGTTGCCCCTGATACCTTCGCTCGCCAGCCGTTGCGCATCTTCGAGCGGAAAGTGGATGCAGCAGATCGTCTGCACGCCATGAGTGAAATAAGCGCGGGCAACGGGATAGCCACCGTTGGTATACGCCCCGTGCGAGACCACGACCTTTCCGGCGGGCGCATCCCACGCGCCCAGTGGATTCTGCATCTGTGTGCGCGCCGCCGCGTATTCGGGCAACTTCAGCAGCGCGTCACGCACGTCCGCCACGGTCGAGTCGGGCTTCAGCGCAAGCTGGTCGTCCACAGTGCGCTGCATAATGCGCCGTCCAACCTCGTCAAGCGGAGAGTGGATATTGAGAAACGGCATCTCCAAAAGCCGCGCCACGGATGCCGCGTGATCGTAGTTTTCGCGCTGAGAGGCCGCCCTGAAGCTCTCGATCCGCGTGGCCACCGCCCCTTCGGCCACATCCACTGGGACGCCCGCAGCCACCATCTGGCCAACGTGCAGGTGATAGACATCCCAGAATGGCCCGGCGTAGCCCTCTGGATGGTGCGCGATGACCGCGTGGTAGCCAAGTTGGCGCGCCATGAAGAGTTCAGCGGCGCCCGCGTCGATTCCCATCAGCACATGACTGATACGAGTACCAGGATAGTAGATCGCGCAATCACCGGGAATCGTCTCCCAGCCAGCCATGTCCAGGGCCATCCGCATCAGGTGCTCGGTGGTGACGGCAGCCATTGGCGACTCGCCTTTCATGCGACTAGGGTCTGTCTGACGAATCGAGCTCAGCGAGCAGAGACGTGCACTGAGTCCGCATGGCCGAGTGCCTTTGTGGCCGCACTGATTCCGCTGCGTGGGGGCTAGCTCAAAAGGTATGCCTCTGCCCCCGCAACCAGTCAGCAAGCGAAACGGCAGAACTGATCCAGGTATCGTCTTCACGGTCCCACCGGAAGACTCGGTTCCTGACCCCTTCCACAGGCGATCAGGAAAAGCAGAGATCGCCATCGCCGAGGTCGCCGAAGAAGAAGAGATGGTCGATCAGCATCGTGCCGAGCCACTTGCCGCATGGCTTGCTCCCTTCGCCAGGTCTGCTTTGGGAGAAAGTATAGCACGCCATTCTCACGAAAAGGAGAGCATTGGGCGCCGTTATCCCCTGGCAAGTGGTGCAGCAAGATCAGCATGCTGTCCCACACCCGGTAGGATTCCCAGCCACGCTTGCTCTGTGAGCATCGGGAGCGCGGCTGGGAGGGCTCGTTACATTGAGGTCATCAATTGAAAGTAGTTCCCATCAGGATCCGCCAGTGTAGCCAGCAACCCCTCCCCGGTGGCATAGGGCTCACGGACCACCACGGCCCCCAGGGACTTCAGGCGCTCGAATTCCTTGGCGACCTCAGTCGTCTCGAAATTGAGCATGATGCGCCCTGGGTCTTTGGTCTTTCCGCCCATCTCGGAATGCCTCAGCACACCGAAGAAGCCGCCTTCCACTTGCCACCCAGCGAAGCCGTTTTCCTGATCAGCCATATCAGCGGGCTTCTCGAAGACCTTCTCATAGAACGCGACCAGCGCTTCGTGCTGCAACGTTCCCACCATGACTGAGCCGAGCTTCAACACGCGATTCACTTCCTCTC
>DAHUXT010000029.1 GCA_027307065.1 Ktedonobacteria bacterium | reverse complement strand
GAGCCGGTCACCTCTGCCACGAAAGATAAAGCGGTGTCTCGCCGTCACAATTGATGGCGGGCGTGAGGCTAGAAATGGGGAGTTATCGTGGATCCAGTAGCAGTGAGTGTGGCGGTTGCCATCATCGTGGTTCTGCTCTTCCTGTTCGTGATTGCGGGCCTGCGTGTCGTCAATCAGTACGAGCGTGGTGTCATCTTCGTGCTGGGGCGCCTGCGTGGCGCGAAGGGACCCGGCGTATTCTGGGTGCCTCCGTTCATCAGTACCATGCGCAAGATCGATCTCCGGGTGGTAACCATCGAACTGCCGCCGCAAGAGGGAGTCACCCGCGACAACGTGACGGTGCGGGTGAGCGCGGTGGTCTATTTCTATGTCGTCAATCCCAGCGACGCCGTCAACAACGTGCTGGACTACTATCGCGCGACGGTGCAGATTGCCCAGACGACGCTGCGGAATGTGATGGGCCAGTCGGAGCTCGACCAGTTGCTGGCCAGCCGCGAGCAGATCAATCGGGCGGTGCAGCAGATCATCGACGAGCATACCGAGCGCTGGGGCATCAAAGTGACCGCGGTCGAGGTGAAGGACGTCGAGTTGCCACAGACGATGCAGCGTGCCATGGCGAAACAGGCCGAGGCCGAGCGCGAAAAGCGGGCAAAGGTGTTGCTGGCGCAGGGCGAATTCCAGGCGGCACAGACGCTCGCCGATGCGGCCCAGGTCATCTCCACCGAGCCAGCGGCGCTGCAACTGCGTTATCTACAAACGTTGACCGAGATTGCCGTCGAGAAGAATTCAACGATCATCTTCCCGCTTCCGATCGATCTGATCGAGCCGCTACGCGAGTTGCTCACGGTTGCCTCGAAGCGCATCTCGCCGAGCGGGACGCCGGTGCCAGCGGGTCCGCGGCCGCCCGATTTGTCCGCGCCGAAGCCAACAGCACCCATTCCGCCGATGCCGTCGCAGCCGCCTATTCCCCAGCCGCCGATCGTCCCGCCAGGCACGGTCGATCCGAATACGCCGCACTAAGCGAGATTATACGCGTGAAAGGCCCCTGCCTTGACAAGAAGTAGGGGCCCACGTCTGACTGACCGAATCCTGCCGCAGGCTAAAGACCCGCGGCTAATCTTGAATTGAGCGTATCTTCTCGCGAACGACATGATCCAGGCTGGCCAGACGCGTAAGTGCGTGGACAGTCGCTACTTCGTCTCCGCTTCGGGCAACGCGCTGCGGGATAGCGCGTTCTGCTTCGCGAAGGTGAGGTAGCGCTGGTAGTCGTCGGGATCGATAAGCCCGGCGGACGAATAGAACTTCATCATCACGTCGAGCTTGATGATGCTGATGAGGTTGATGCCCTGGGCTTTGAGGCGCGCGTGGGCGCCCATGTCGCGATCGATGAGCACGAGGGCGTCATGGACGACGATGTCGTGTTCCTCCAGGAACGTTGCCGTCTCCAGAATGCTTCTGCCGCCAGTAATCAAATCGTCGATCAGCAGCGCGCGCATCCCTGGCCGATAGCGTCCCTCGATGCCGCGTGGTCCGGTACCTTCTGGTTTGAGTCGTGGATAGATCAGCGGAACAGATGATTCCAGCGAAAACGCTGTCGCCAGCAGCAGTCCGCCGACCGGCACGCCCGCCACTACGTCATACGGATGCACCCGCGCGCGTCGCAGCGACTGCGCCAGTGTTACCTCCTGATGCATCAGTTTGGCGGCGACGCGCAGTGCCATCGGGTTGCTGATCAGCAGCTTGGGATTGATGAAGACAGGTGAATTGGTGGTGGTGCCGCCGAGGGTAAAATCGCCGAATGAGACCGCCCCAAGATCGTACAATGCGCGTGCCAGCCACAGATTATCCAGCGCCTGACTTCTATTCATACTATCCTCCAGGAAATCCTGTCCAACCCATCCGCGCTGGCAAAGAGCAACCCAAACACCCAGGCGCATGCGGCAATGCACAGCACTGTCCAACAGCATTGTCTCGTGGAGTACAGCGAGCGCAGGAGAACGTTTTGCCCGCATTGTATCACGTCAGCGCACAGTGGTACGCCATATGATTGATATGCGGGTTGGTTGACAGCGACTCGGTTCAGGCACTATAGTGAACCGCTGCTCTGCGCACACAAGGAGCCGACGATGTCTGAGACATCTACCGTCACCATTCGCCCAGTTCATGAAGATGATTCGCCCGCGCTGTTGCGTATCACACGCGAACATGGCGTGATCGAGACGATTCTCGCGCTGCCGAGTGACCGTCTGCAGCAGCGTATCGACACCATCAGGCAGCTCACCAGCGACGATCACTGGTTTGTCGCGGAGGTCGCGGGCGAGGTGGTTGGGCTGGCGGGTTTGCGGGTCGGGCAGGGACGTACGCGCCACAGTGGGCACATTTTTCTCTTCGTCGCTCGCGCGCACCAGAGCAAAGGGATCGGCGGGCGGCTGCTCGACGCGCTGCTGGACGTTGCCGATAATTGGCTGATGCTCCGCCGGGTCGAGCTTACCGTTTTCGCCGAGAATGCCCGTGCCAAGGCACTCTATGAACGGCATGGATTCGTCGTTGAGGGGCATCTCAAGATGAGCGTCATCTCAGAAGGCGCGCTGCACGACGAGTATCTGATGGCCCGTTGTCGTTAAGTGGTTGATGCCTCGCTCACGTGCTAGCAGGAAATCGCCATGCTTCGCATTCATGTCGTCGGAACCAGCGGCTCCGGCAAGACCACGCTTGCTCGCCAGATTGCCGAGCGGCTGGATATTCCACATGTCGAGCTGGACGCCCTGCACTGGGAGCCGAATTGGACGCCTGCGGACAAAGCGGTATTACGTGCGCGGGTCACTGGTGCGCTGGCGAGCGGCGCATGGGTAGTGGACGGCAATTATTCAGCCCTGCACGACCTGACGTTAGCCCGCGCCGACACGCTCATCTGGCTCGATTATCCGCTGCCAGTCGTGCTCTGGCGCGTTACCGCGCGTACCATGCGTCGCTATTTCGCTCGCGCCGAACTCTGGAACGGCAACCGTGAGCGGCTGAGAAGCGTCTTCTCGAAAGATTCGATCATCCTGTGGGCGCTCACTACCTGGGCCAAGAATCGACACCGCTATCGTGATTTGTCAGCAGACACGACATATGCTCACGTGCAAGTCATTCGCCTGCGCTCGCCGCGCCAGACACGTCACTGGCTCCAACGTCTTGCCGCACAGCAACCGCTTCGCGTACACTCAACGTCGGCGAGTTCAGATACATCGCGGTGATTTTGCCCGAGATACATGAGACGATGCCGATGACCTATCGTTTCAAATCGTTGCGCTGGAGCGACGCGAACGCCATCCGTCGCTGGCGCTACGACGACGCCTACGCGTTCTACGATCCCGACATGATGACGCTCCTCCCACTCGTGGTCTTGCGTCTGCCTCTACGTGCGTTCGGCGTGGAGGCGTTTGTCGTGACTGATGACATGGGCGAACGGATTGGCCTGTTCGACTTTATCGTACGGGGGCGCGCCGTCGAGATTGGGCTGGCGATGCGTCCCGATCTGACCGGCAAGGGGTTGGGATTGGCGTTTGTCGAGGCGGGCATGGCGTTTGCCCGTGCCCATTACTCGCCCAGACGCTTCACGCTGGATGTTGCCCTCTTCAACGAGCGCGCACGACGTGTCTACGAGCGCGCCGGCTTCAAGCCTGTCGAGACATTCACGCGCCACACCCGGAATGGTCCCGTCGATTTCCTCGCCATGTATCGCCCCGCCTGAACAACAATCCTATGCTGCCTGACAAGGTGTCGCATGACTTTCGTCCACTGCGCGACGTACAATGGTGGTGGGTGTTTCCTAATAATTCAAGGTCTATCAGGAAGGCAGTATGTCACTATACCGGGAGCAGTCCGATGCCCGCTCCCATGTTCCTTCAGCGGCAGCGGATGCCCAATACGACGCAATATCACCTATTCCTCCAACGCCCACGCGGCGCGGTCCTCTGGCACGGATGACGCAGCGGCTCTTTGGCCTCTCGCTCTACTATAAAGTGCTGATTGCCAATTCGGCGCTGGTCGTGCTGGGCGCACTGGCTGGCACGGCGATTACGCTGGATGTCGCGACCATGCGCGCGCCAGGAAAGGGCAGTCTCTATCTCCCGTTGACCGGTCTGTTTCTCGTCGCTGGGCTGGCGCTCTCGATCCTGCTGAATGCGATGGTGTTGCGTGCCGCGCTTGGCCCGCTCAACCGTCTGCAGGAGGTCGCGCGCCGCATCGGCGAGGGTGATCTCTCGGTGCGGGCGCAGCCGACGCTGCTGGCCGATGTGGAGGTGGCTCGCATCGCCGACACCCTCACCATCATGCTCGACAACGTGCAGAGCTACGAAGATCAAGTCCGGAACCTCTCCGGCGCGCTCATCCGGGCGCAGGAGGACGAGCGCCAGCGCATCGCCCGCGAGCTACACGACGATACCGGGCAGGTGCTCACATTGCTGCTCATTCGGCTGAAGTTGTTGGAATCGCAGCCGGGAGCCGAGGCCGTGCAGCCCCAAATTGCCGAACTGCGCGGACTGATTGCCAGCGCCATCGACCAGGTACGCCGTCTGGCGCTCAATCTGCGCCCCCCAACGATCGACCAGCTTGGCCTGCTCCCGGCGCTCCGTTCGCTGGTGGCGACCTTTGCCGAGAGCACCGGCGTACACGTTTCGCTCGATCTGCCACGCGAGCCAATTGCGCTGGCCCGGGAACGCACTCTGGCGGTCTATCGTGTCGTGCAGGAGGCACTGACGAACGCCGCCAAGCACGCCAATGCACAGCACATCAGCATGGTCGTTCGTCGCGAAGGCGACTGGCTGGTTGCCATTGTGCGCGATGATGGCCGTGGCTACCTGCCCGATGCGTTTGTCGGACGCCACCGGCAATCATCCGGTGGGGCGGGCGTTGGACTGTTTGGCATGGAAGAGAGGGCACGGCTGGCCGGAGGAACCCTTTCGTAGCAGTCCGCGCCAGGTCGTGGCGCATCGGTGACACTGCGGGTGCCGCTAGAGTCAGCACCATCTGGGGATGTTGCGGATGGCGAGTTCGCACGCAGCGCTGATCAGGACGCCAACACATGAGTGACGAAACCGACAGAGCTATCGTTGCAGTGGTGCTTGCCGCCGGACAAGGCACACGGATGGGCGCGGGCCAGAACAAGGTGCTGATGCGCCTGCGCGGCATGCCGATTCTCGTCCACACACTCGCAGCCTTCGAGGCGACGTCGCTGGTCACGGAAACGCTGCTGGTCGCCCATCCCGGCGAGGTGGCGCAGTGTCAGGGGCTGGTTGCCGAATTCGGGCTTGCGAAAGTAGTGGGGGTGATCGCTGGCGGCGCGACCCGTCATCAGTCAGAGGACCAGGCGCTTGCCTGGCTGCGGCGGCGCATCGAGGCGGGCGAGATCGACCTCGTGCTCATCCACGATGGCGCGCGCCCATTAGTGACCCCCGACGAGATTGCGGCGGTCATCTCAGAGTCACGCGCGACCGGTGGCGCATTGCTGGCGGCGGCAGTCGCTCCCGATGAGACACTGCTGTTGACCACGAGCGACGGCCAGGCGTTACAAACCTGGCCCTCCGACGCACTGGCGCTGGCGCAGACCCCGCAGGCGTTCGACGCGCGCAAAGTGCTCGCCGCCTACGATGCTGCCCGTGCCGATGGCTTCGAGGGAAGCGATACCGCGGCGTCATTCGCACGCGCCGGTGGGCAGGTGCGTGTGGTTTTTGGCCCGCCCAGCAACCTCAAAGTGACTACCCCGGACGATCTCCACCGTGCCGAGGCATGGCTGGAGTCGCAGTCGAAGCCATCGCGCTAGTACGCGCTAGTAGCCCGTCAGCGACTCGAACGCGCCCGCGATAACCCCGTAGCCCGTCGTCTTCGCGTGGATGTCGTGATAGCTGCTACAGATCCACGTGTAGTTGCAGGTGTTCGGGTTCGGGACCGTCGCGCCGCCGAAGGCGCTAAACACATCGGCGACAGGCACGTTAAATTGTGCCGCATCGGCAGCCAGATGACTGTTGAGTTCTTGCACGTAGGTCACCGAGGTCGGGCAGGAGTTCTGGTACGGATCATAATAGTTCATCATCACCAGATCGCCGGTGCGCGCGCCGCTGCTATCGGTCAGCGCGGCGACCAGTTGTGGCAGGATAGTGGCCGTCATGTTCGTATCCAGCGTCGAGAGATCGCTCTCCCAGGAGCTGCTAACGGTGCAGTTCGAGAGGTTGATATCAGGTAGCAGGTCATTCGCGCCCATATCCAGCGAAACAGGGCTGACCTGGCCGGGGTATGCGCGCAGGTAGTTCACGGCGGCGTTGAGTTGCGGGCCAAAGTAATAATTGTGTAGAGCCCACGCATACGGACAGCCACCATGAATGAAGGTGCTGCTCTTTTCGCCGTTGCAGCCATAGTTCGTGAAATGGGTGACGCCGTGGCCTTGCAAATTACTGTTCCATTGCTGTGCGTAGCCATGCGACCAGTCGAGATTGGGCTGGAAGCCAAACGCGAGTGAGTCGCCGAGCGCCAGATAGCGCGACTTCGGCCCGACCAAGGTGCTGCTCGCGTGTGCGTGTTCGGGTATAAACGCGAGCGCCAAGAGCAGCGCCAGGAGCACGAGAATCGCCAGCAGCAGGCGACGGCCATGGGTTTTGAAGTTAAGGGTTCGATGATTCGGGGATGACGGCGAGGGCAGTGACGCGGCGAACATGGGCGGCATGTCTTGCTCCTTGGAATGAACCGACACTGGTTCAGATATGACCAGGAACGACGAACGCTGCGCTGCGATAAATGGCCACCACGGGATACCAATGGTCCAGGGATAATGAATGAAATTCTGGGCACAAGTATACTCGGCGCTCCGCTGCTGTCAAGTGCTTCGAACCGAACAGGCAGCATGGGCATCGGCTATACTGGTGGCACACAGGTGGTGTGATAGTACAGCAGGGACGGATAATCGACATGCCAAGCGAGATTTCAGCGCCCGAGACTCTGACGTTGATCGAGGCGCGTGACGCCATTCGTAGCGGAGCGCTCACCAGTGAGGCGCTCGTGACTGCCTGCCTGCGCCGCATCGCGGAGACGGAGCCAGCGCTGCAAGCCTGTGTTACTGTGATGTCTGAGACCGCGTTATCCCAGGCACGCCAGGCCGACGCCGCCATTCAGGCGAATGCGCGCATCGGACCGCTCCATGGTCTGCCGATCGCGCTGAAAGATTTGATCGAAACGCGCGGCGTACTGACCACCGCTGGCTCGCGTGTGCTGGATGACTGGATACCTGGTGAGGATGCCGCCGTGGTGAAACGGCTAACCGGGGCCGGCGCCATTGCGCTCTGTAAGACCAACACCCACGAGTTCGCCTATGGAACCTTCACCCCGCCGACGCGCAATCCCTGGGACCTGGAGCGCATCCCTGGCGGCAGCAGCGGTGGCTCGGCGGCGGCGTTGGCGGTGGGGGATGCTCCCGGCGCGCTTGGCACGGATACCGGCGGTTCGATTCGCATCCCGGCGGCGTGCTGCGGCGTCACTGGCCTCAAGCCAACCTATGGACTGGTGAGCAGAACAGGCATTGTGCCGCTGAGCTGGTCGCTCGACGTCGTCGGACCGATGGCGCGCACGGTGGCCGATTGCGCGCTGCTGCTGGACGCGTTGGCTGGCTACGACGCGACCGATCCCGATAGCGTGGATGTTCCGTTGCTGAATTACACCGCCGCGCTGAGCAACGCGCGCTCGCCCGAAGACGCGGTGCGTGGCGCCCGCATCGGCGTCCCGACGAGCTACTTCTTCGATCTCATTGATCCCGAGGTTGAAGCAGCGGTGCGTGGCGCTATCGATGGGCTGGTAGCCCTGGGTGCGATGGTGGTGGAGCTGCCAATGCCCGCGTCGCTCGACGACTTCTTCGGCGTCTATCGCGGCGTGCAGCGGCCAGAGGCCTACACCTGGCACAGTGACATGGGCTATCTGGCAGATCGCGCCGACCGCTACTCGCCGACGGTACGGGCGAATATCGAGGCGGGCGCGAATTATTCGGCGAAAGACTACATCCACGCGCAGCAGGCTCGTCGCGCATTTACAACGGAGATGCTTGCGCTGATGGAACAGGTAGACGCGCTCGTCACACCGACCATGGCGCTACCTGCCCCACGCGCCGACGAATCGGACACGCCGCTGCGCGCGGGGGGAAAGCTCATCCCTGAAGGCACTCTGCGCTGCACCTTCCCCTTCAACATGAGCGGCCAGCCAGCGCTCTCGGTGCCCTGCGGCTTCACCAGCGACGGGCTGCCTATTGGGCTGCAAATCGCAGGGGCGCGTTTCGGCGAGGCAACCCTGCTACGGCTCGGCCACGCCTATCAGCGGCTCACCTCGTGGCATACGCTCAGGCCAGCGCTGCCCATTTAGCCAGCCGGCGCCTCGGAGTGATTCGACCTGTCACGCTTCGTGTCAGACGTGGCGTGCCTGTAGCAATTCATCGAGGAAATCGGCGACAGCTGTCTCGTCGTTGGTGCCAATCACCAGATCGGCAGCCGCCCGCACCACGCTATTGGCGTTACCCATGGCGACCGACAGCCCGGCGCCCGCGAACAGCGGAATGTCGTTTTCGCCGTCGCCGATGGCAATAACCGCGCTATGAGGCAGGTGCAGCGTGTCGAGCAGAGCATCCAGCCCGTTCCCTTTGCCCGCCGCCAGATGGAAGAACTCCAGAAAGTCGGGCGCTGTCGTCGTAATGATGACACGCGCGCCGAGTGCTGGGGTAACGACCCCACGGAGATCACGCAATTGCTCGTGTGTCCCGACGACCAGAATCTTGGCGGCGGGTGGCAGGCTGTCTGCCAGCAGTGATGGCACCGTCACCGGGTCGTGTTCGCCGTATGAGAGCAGGATCGGCAGCAGGGGATGGTCTGGTTCATCTAGATAGATGCGGTCAATCGCGAAATGCGTAATCAGCACCTCCGGCGCCGCGCGACGGACCGTTTCGATGATGACCTTGCGATCATCCGGGTGGAGTGGGGTATACACCAGCGGTTCGGCCGTTTCTGCCAGCACAAGGGCCGCGCCATGGAGGGTGATTTGCGGGCCATGAAGTGACATCGCATGTACGAGCGGGGCTACCGCAGTGAGCATTTTTCCGGTGGCAAGGGCGACGGCGATGCCACTTTGCTGCGCATTGCGCACGCTTTCTGCGACACGATCTGGCAGCCGATGGTGCGAGTCGAGGAGAGTGCCGTCAACATCCATGACGACGAGCCGGTAGCGTTCAGGGAAGGGTATGACTGCGGAGGGCATGATGTATCCAGTAAGCCGGGAATGATCGTTGAGCGTCCAGGGTTGGTGGGCGAACAGAAAGGCACCCGATGGAGTCATCGAGCGCCTCATGAGTTGTGCGAAGGAGCGGACGAACTACCAGCCGGTGCTGTAGCCACCACCGCTGCGCGCACCGCTGCCACGGGTACTGCCGCCCATCTGGGCGTAACAATCGCTGCAATAGACCGGCTTGTCGCCACGTGGCTGGAAGGGCACGCGGGCCTCGCCGCCACAGTTGGAGCAGACGGCCGTGTACATCTGACGTGGAGCACGCTCGCCGCCATATCCGCCGGATACGGATGCTTTGCGGGAAGCGCGGCACTCCGGGCAGCGGGCAGGTGTGTGAGTCAGCCCTTTGCTCGCGTAAAACTCCTGCTCGCCCGCCGTGAACACGAAGTCACGGCCGCAGTCGCGGCACCGGAGTGTCTGATCGGTGGCCAAATGGTTACCTTCTTTCCGGCCCGGCCGCGCCTCTAGACGCCCGGACCAAAACGACCCCACACGCGTGGGGCACTACCCAAAACTGGGGAAACGCTAGAGAAGCCGCGGGGGATCGTCTCGAAAGAGGCCGATGCAAGCCAGGCCACCGCAAGCGTTCGCTGACGCGCGCGGAATTACGACCACGCGCAAAAGACATACGGGATGCTTTCGGGCGCAAGTATACCATGACGATTCCCGGTATACAAGCCTTTTTCACACTGCTTTCCAGCTTTTTCACGCTGGTATGCCTCACCACGCGCCAGCAACGCTTTTTTTGGCGCTGTCGCGCCGCATGTTTACGCGAAAAATCGCATCGCCGGGCAACGCATCCATACTATAGTTGAAAGAGGCAGGTGCGCGTTATGCGTCGTCTCGCTACATATTGAGCGGCGAATGTCGAGGTACGTCCGGGGTAAAGGAGACTGGTTGATGGGACGCCAAAATATTGGTTCCAGAAGTCCGTGGGAGTCTATTGTCGGCTATTCACGCGCGGTGCGGGTTGGCCAGATGATCGCCGTTGCCGGGACCACAAGTGTCGATGACCGCGGTGCAGTGGTGGGCGCAGGTGACGCGGCGGCGCAGACCACTCGGGCGCTGCAGATCATCGAGGTGGCGCTGACAGCGTTGGGCGCGAGCATGCGCGATGTGGTCCGCACGCGCATCTTCGTCACCAATATTGCCGATTGGGAGGCCATCGGCAAAGCGCACGGCGAATTCTTTCGCGACATTCGTCCCGTCGCAACGATGGTGGAGGTTAGTCGCCTGATCGATCCGGCGCTTCTGGTGGAGATCGAGGCGGACGCGATTGTCGGCGCGGGCGATGATGCCTGATTTCAACGCGCAACACTGGCGAACAGTTCGCGGCAGTCCCAGTCGTCTGCCGCGCTGGCGAGACAGCGCAGTTTCGGCTCCCAGTATTCGCGTTTCGACCCGTTGGTGGCATCCCAGACGGGATAGAAGAGCATGAAGGCCAGCGCGATGCGGTAATCGGTGACCAGTTCATCCCAGCCGTACCCGGTGATGCCATGACGCACGAGCGCGTCGTGATACAGACGCAATAACCGTCGCTCGCGGTCGTGCTCGTGTCGCTGCGCTGGTGTCCAGAATGTGGCGAAGAGAAATACCAGATCCATCGCGGGCAGATCGCCGCAAGCGCCCTGAAAGTCGATCAGATAGGTGGCGTCGTCGGGCGAGTCAGGCTTTGGGCAGAGAAACTGGCTGAGATAGCAATCGCCGTGGCTGATGGTCAGGTGGCGTTTGGCCGCCATCCGCTCGGCCAGCAAACGGTTCCAGATGTGTGGAAGGCTCCCAAGCGCCGCATGGCCGAGCGTTGTCGTGGCTGCTGGCAGTGTTGCGCCGGAACTCTGCTGCAGTGTCGTCCAGTTGCTAGCAAATTCGCCCAGTGTCGCGGCGAAATGCTCGTGGTCGCGATACCATTCGCTGACCAGAAGCGCGCCGGTCCCCAGTGCTGGATGCTCCCACCACGCCGCGTGGAGACGCGCCAGCGCTTCGACGATGGCTCTCAACTGCGCGTCCGAAGGGACACCCACGCCCGCCATCGACTGTTCGCGGGTGACAGGACCTTCATGCGTCTCTGAGACATCGCGCAGCAGCAGCCAAGAATCGCCGCTGGTGGCATCGAACGATGCGCCATAGCATGGCACCAGCATTGATAATGGCGGGGCCATCGTGCTTGCGACCTGGTAAAATGCCACCTCGCGCGCGCCCGCCCGCACTGCCCATGGCTCCGCGAGGTTACGTTTGATGAACAACTGTCGTGGCGCATTGGGGACGGCATCCGCTGAATAAGCGACTTGCAGATGGCAGGCGGCGGAGTTGAAGGCGGAATTGGCGCTTTGCTCGACCGACACGACGCGCCCCTCAGCGAGCACGCCCGACTGGCGTAACGCGTTGGTAAGCCACTCCGGTGACACTGGCTCGGTAAGCGCGGGCGTTGGCGTAGACACCGGTGGCAAGCCTTTCGGGTTGGGCAGGCAATGGGCACGAGCATCTCGACCCGAAGCCACTCTAGCATGTGCGGGTGTGCCGAGGCCGTCAGAAATCTTCCCATCATGGACGAAGCGGATATTATGGCTGCTTCATGATGGGCAGGGCGGCGACAAAGTAAGCGCGGCCATTTGTGCCCACCACATGATCTTTGCCGTCGGCGCCCGGAATGAGCCAGACTGGATCAGCCGGATACATGCCGCCACC
Source organism: Ktedonobacteria bacterium (assembly GCA_027307065.1). Lineage (GTDB taxonomy): Bacteria > Chloroflexota > Ktedonobacteria > Ktedonobacterales > JADMIN01 > DAHUXT01. The sequence goes on along the minus strand of DAHUXT010000029.1, from coordinate 9,052 downwards.
ATTCCAGGTGATCTGTCCGGTCTCAAGCAGACTCGCATCGATCGGGATGTAGACGAGTTGCGGTTGCGCTCCGGACCGCATTGCGATGTGTTGCTGGCTAGCGACATCCGTCACCGCCGTTGCCGCGCTCATCTGCGCCAGGTGCCCGTGTGAGTGGGGATGCGTAAAGGTGACGATCGAGGTCACGTGCACGGCGGTTGCAGTTGGATTGAGCGCCAGTTCAGCGGCGCCAACCATCTTCCCGGACGCGTCGTCGATAGGGATCACGTAATAGTCTGGCATCGGTGCGCTTCCGGCGGCGCGGGTGGCGCGGACGAACACAGGAGTTTCGAGGTGCGAGATATCCTTCAGATAGTCGCCATTGCCGGAACGGTTGACGTTGAACAGCGACGATTTGCGCGCGGCGGCGATGATCGCGCCCGGCGTCTTCGCGTTGAGACGAATCCATCCATCCTGGACCGCGGACGTCGCGGCGGCTTGAGTCGCCGAAGCGGACGAACTCTGCGCGGTAGTAGCCGGGAACTGCCGGCTCGCCAGCACGACGACAGCCGCGAGCAATAGCACCGCGCCACCCAGGAAAACGTACGCGAGGTTGCCCACCGCCGCCCTGGTCAATCGCTTAAACTTGATCTTCCGGCGAGTCTGTCGCCGCCCAAGAGCCTTCTTGTGACCCACGCTTCCTTTACCTCACATCATACTGACATGATCTCGCGCGATACAGCGTTTCTTCGCCGATTCGTTGGATATTGCCAGCCTACGGCGTTGTCATGATGGTGCCGTTGTACGCATCGAACGCCCAATCCGGAGTGAGAATCGCGTCGGTGCCAGTAGTATCCCATCTCACCCAGGTAAAGCCAACATACCAGTGGTGCGGATGCACGCTATTCGGTTTGTAGAGGCCCACCGTAGGATCAGGGTCAGCGGTGTTCTTCATGTCGGCTATCGTATCGCGGTCGCCATAGTAGAGCGACCACAGCGAATAGGTGCCGAATGGATTCGAGTACTTACCGCCAATCCAGGTACTCAGCGAGATCTCCTGCCTGCTGGTCGTCGAGTTGCCTTCGGAGTCGCGATAGACGAGCCCCTGAATATTGGCCGGGAAGTTGGTGCGCGGGTCGTTGGTAGACCATATGCCCGTCAGAACAACCGAGTGCAGGCCGCCATTGATGAACACCACGACAGGCGCTGGCCAGTTCTCCATTGCTCTCGCGACGAGTGTGGTTGCCTCCTTGGCCTGCTGCGCGAATGATGGCCTGGTGGAGTGAGCCATCGTCCAGCGATAGATCCAATCGTGATGCTGGATGGTACCCCACTCGTATTGCTTGATGTCATAGGCGACGGAACGGGGGTCGTTACCAAAGTCAGGCGCGATGTTGGTGATGCCGCCCATGGCGTTGGTCGGGGTGGCATGTCCCCATACGCTCGCGCCACTGCCCTGGTTGCCCTGGGCAATGGTGCTCTGCCCAGTGCTGTTGGAAAATCGCAGCGCCTTTCCGGCGGCCAGATAATCGTAATTGACCATCGCGACGGCGTCGGCGACCGCACAACCATTGCCCGCCACCTGTGGCCAAATGGTTCCGCCAATCGCCTGAGTGACCAGGTTTTCCTGGGCGCCGTAAAACGTGCCCGAGAAATTTGCGCCGCAGCCGGAACAAACAGCCCGGCTTGTCGAATGGATCAGCGCAATGCCAAGGAAGCCTCCGGCGATGGAAATGAGGATGAATGCAAGTCGGGTCGCAATCCGTTGCCGTGGAGTCATGGGAGCCTTTCCATGCATTAGCGCTCGCTGTTGTGCGCACCGGAAATGGTCGCGCCGTATGCGCGTGCGACCTTTCGGTAAACCCTTCGGTAGCTATTCTCACTCTAGCGAGATGGCAGTGTTACACTTTCCAGCATAATAGGTAGCAATCGGATTGTCAAGCCGCGTGTTACATATCGGCACCGACATGACCATCTAACGTATCATCCATTGGGCTTGACGTGCTCCGTCGCTCGGTTGCGCTCAACTGACACTACGGGCGACGTAACAGTTCTGTGGCGACTAGCTCTCGAACTGGTCGGCTTCCTGGTACGGCTCGAACGGGCTGATGACGCCAGACGCCTGCTGGAGATCCAGTATCCTGGGCGAGTTGCCGACCTGTCTACCGGCTTCGAGATTATCCCAGTCAATGAGCAGGATGATCTCGTTGGGGTCGCTGGCGCTGCGAAAGGCAAACGCGCCACGCGATCCAGCTGCCTTGCGGATCTCCTCACCCGCGGCGAATCCCTGCTTCCAGCGCTCGTAGTCGGCAACCTTGAATTTCGCAAGCGCGTAGGCCATTGCTGCTGCTCCTTTCCGCGTTCATGCCACGGTGGCGGTCGCTCCCCTGACCGCGTCCCCATGGGGCAGTTCTGGCGCGACGTATCAAGTGTATCATTGCGGCGAAGCGTTGCCACCTACGTTCGCATCGCCTATTGCGCTAGCGATCGTATCCAATATCGAGATGCCACACTGCCAATATCGCGCGAGACACGCTATCAGGGCCACATCATCGCGGATATAGCCCTGATAGCTCACTATGTGGTTGTGCCAGACGTGCTTTCGCACTAGCGTACCGGCTGTTTGCGCGGGCCAGCGGTCGGCCCGGAAGACGAGCCACCCGTCGAATTATTCGTGGGATTTGCCTGGTTCACTTGACCGCTGGTCGTCGCCGATGGGTCTGTTTCTGGCGCGGGCACTTTAATGCGCTGCACCGTTGGCGCGGGCGAAACCTCTTTCGCGCCATTGCTCGCCGCCGCCGTGCCATCCGTCGCAGCATCGCCGGATTCACCAGTATCGGTCGAGCCTTCCACGGTGCGCAGGGCCGGCACACGCTCCATCAGGTCGCTCATGCGCACGCCGGTCAGCGCCTCCAGAATCGCGGGCACCTGCGCCAGCATGTTCACGACGTCGCCGGTCACGCGACTGGCGCCGAGATTGCTGCCATTTGCTCCACCGGTCGAGACGATGCTGATCTTGTCCACCTTCGACAGTGGCTCGGCGATCGCGCGGACCACTTCGGGGAGATTGGTGATGACCTTGTCGAGCACGGCCGCCTGGTTATACTCTTGGTACGCGGCCGCCTTGGTGCGCATGGCATCTGCCTCGGCCTCACCTTTCGCACGGATGACGTCCGCCTCCGCCATGCCACGCAATCGCGCCGCTTCCGCGTCCGCCGCGCCACGCACCCTGGCCGCCTCTGCCTCAGCCCCCGCTTGCGCTTTCAGTGCTGCCGCGCGTCCATCGGCCTCCAGCGACATGCGCTGTCGCTCGGCATCAGCCAGTGCGGTGACGCGCTGTTTTTCCGCCTCGGCGGCCTTGATCACCGTCGCCTCGAGCTCCATCTGGCGGCGAGTGGCCTCAGCCTGCTGTACCCCAATCTGCGCAGTGCGGTCGATCTGCTGCGCCTTGGCGGTCTCCGCCACAATCTGTTGCTGCATGACCTGCTCCTGCAGGCTGCTCGCTTTGGCGGCGGTCATCTCCTGTTTCTTCACCTCGGCGTCATATTCGGCACGCTTCACGGCCAGATCACGCTGAAATTCCGCCTGTTTGGTCTCCGATGCGGTTTCGGCTTCGACGCGTGCCTGGTCGGCGTTCGATTTGGCGACGGCTGCCTCACGTGTGGCGGACGCCTGCTGAATCTGGGTATCGCGCTGCGCGAGCGCGGTGGCGATGTTCGCTTCTTTCTTGATACGCTCGATCTCCGGGCGGCCCATGTTGGTGATGTAGTCATTCTCGTCGCGCACCTCTTTGATGGTGAACGAGACGACTTCCAGCCCCATCTTCGCCAGGTCAGCCGAACTGGTGGAGCGCATCTTCTCGCTGCCCATCTCCGGCTCCTTGACGATCTGTTCAATCGTCAACTGGCCGACGATGCCACGCAGGTGTCCCTCCATCACCAGCCGGATCATCCCTTCACGGTCCTGCGGCGTCTTGCTGAGGAACTGCTCGGCGGCTGTTAGAATGCTGTCGCGATCGGAACGCACCTTGAGTTGTGTTACCGCCTCGACCCGCACCGAGACGCCCTGATTGGTATAGAGATTCTGCTGCGGCGCGACATCGAATGACATCAGTTCTAACGAGAAGAGCTTCGATTCTTGCACCAGCGGAATGACCAGCGTGCCGCCGCCAGTCAGAATGCGCTGCCCCCCCGCGCCGTAGACAATCAGCGCCTGGTTCGGGCCAACCTTGCGAAACATGCGCCCATAGAGATTGAGGACGAGCAGCACGGCAACCACCGCCACCACGATCAACAAGACAACTACGATCAGCGGATTCATAACGCTTCCCTCCCGATCTTCCAGTCATTGTGTATTCAGTCAGATGCAGTTACGTGCGCGCGGTCGCTCACGCGCTCCGCGTCGCAAACCGTGGCATCCTTGTTACGGCTCTACGGGCCGTTCGGCCGACGGCAATTTCGCGGTTTCGGTGTCGATGGAGGCCAGCTCTGGCAGCACGCCAGCACGCGCGGCGGCGAGGAAGGTGTCCCACGACTGCACCGAGGCGATTCCGTCCTGGTACTCCAGAATCACCACATCTGTCCCGGCGCCGATGAGGTCACCGCTTGCGCTGCGCGCGCCCACACTCTGGCGGCCGCCGCCCTTGCGCGTGAAGATCACCTCTCCAATGCCGCCAGGGCGAATGGCCATGGTCACCGTGCCCAATCGCCCTTCGAGCCGCGCGTCGTCCGCTGTCAGCACGGTCTCTTCGCTGGTTGCGAAGACGACATGAAGCAGGGTTGTCAGGCCGATGGCGCACACCACGCCAATGAGCAGCGGGATCAAGATGACGAGCAGCACGCCCCAGCCCAGCAACGCGTGACCGACATAGCCCACCAGGCCGAAGATGAGCAGGAACATCAGCACACCGTAGAGGTTGAGCGCGCCGAGCAGCGTATCGCTGATAGAGGTCCAGAGTGATGGCGCCTGAACCGACTGCGTGGCGGCGTCTCCATGCGCGTGCGCCTGTGGGCCGTGGGCCGCGTGGCCAGCGTGGCCAGCGTGACCAGCGTGACCAGCGTGGCCGACATCGGCGCTGTGGCCACCTGCATGGCCGCTGCCAGCGTGCCCGATATGGAGATCATGCCCTCCGGCGTGTCCGCCGAGGTGGCCAAGATGGCCGAGATGCGTGTTTCCGACGCCCAGGAGGGTAGAGATCAGCAGAAAGGCGCCTGAGAACGCCGCGCAACCAATAAACACGAGGGATAACGGGTCAGTGGCAATCATGCCGACCGCCTCCAGAGGTTAGGAGCCGTTGCGCACCTGTGAGGCCGGCTGTGGCGGCGAGTGCGAAACGGGCGCTCCGCAACACGCAACCAGCCTACGCACTAGCGTTCGAGCGGCTCTGGTACCTGTTGATGGTGATTCGACTGTGCCTGCGAATCACCTGCCTGCTCCACCATCTGCCGTACGCTATCTGCCATTCCTCGCGTCCGCTGCGCCACGGCAGCGAAATTGATTCCCCAGCCCAGGCCAATGGCATGCGGCGTCAACAGTTTGTTGCTCGCGGGGTTCCAGTATTCGTTGGCGATTCGGCCCCATTCGGGCGCGTGGAAGTTATAGGGGACACCCGCGACTTTCCCCTTCCACGTGCGCTCTTCGGGCTGGCGGGCAAGTTCCTGCCCGATGGCTGCGGCGGTGAGGCCAGCAACGACTCCGGCGGTGAACCAACTCAGTTTTCCCATGGTTTCACTTCCTCCACAATTCCTTGACTCCGGGAGGTGCGCGCCGGATTCGCCTCTCCGTTACTCAGCATACGGTTCGTTGCATCGAAAGTTGTGCGCGCATTCCACCTGCTCCGCGTCTGCCTGGTTGCAGCGCGTCACTTTATATGGCGTCAGGTGGCATCGCTGCTCCTGCGTCGCGCTCTTGTATCGCAAAGAGCGTGCCCAGGACGCCACTATCTCCGATCATGCTGATACCCGAGACGTATGCGTTGATAAGACGCGCAGCGACTATCTATGCGCGCCTCACGCGTATCCGACGCCAGTTACGACGCGCTGGGCGCATGGGAAGTCACGCCCTCCCCAGGACGGCAAGATGCGCCGCTCTGGCCCGTAATCTGCATCGAAGCTCACGCACCAGCGCCTGCCCGTTTGGTGGGGCAACGGCTGTGCTATGCTCTGGTGCACAGGCAATCGACTGGCTAACCGGTTGAAAGCACGGCACGCACTGGAATACAGCGATCTCAGAGGAGGAGTAGGATGGGCGACAAGCCGCTGGCGGGACAGGTTGCCGTGGTCACAGGCTCGAGTTCGGGCATCGGTGCGGCGACCGCGCGCGAACTGGCGCTCTGGGGTGCGCGCGTGGTGCTGGCGGCGCGCCGGCATGACAAGCTGGAAGAGCAGGCCCAGGCGATCATGGCGGCCGGCGGCGAGGCATTCATCGTCCCAACGGATATGACCGACGCCGACGATATCGATGCGTTGGTGCGGCGGGTCATCGAGCGCTACGGGCAGATAGATATTCTGGTGAACAACGCGGGCATTGGCTGGCAGCGGTCATTTGTTGTCACCTCGCCGGAAGATATCGTTCGCATGGTCACTACGAATCTCCTCGGCGTGATGCGGCTGACGCACGCGGTGCTGCCCGGCATGCTCGCCCGTCGCCGTGGCGCGATTATCTCGGTTGCCTCGGTTGCGGGCCACGTGGCAGTTGATCCGCTATATTCCGCCACCAAGTATGGTGTGCGCGGCTTCTCGCTCTCGCTGCGACGGCAATTGCAGGGCAGCGGCGTCTCGGTGTCGGTCGTCTCGCCGGGGTTCATTCGCAGCGAACTGACGGCTGGCGGTCGCCGGTTGATGCCAGGTCCCGCGATCGTGGCACGCGCCATCGCCGGTCTGGTGGCGCATCCACGCCGCGAAGTCGTGACGCCAGGCTATTATCGTCCGCTGGTGCTGCTAGAGCACGCGCTGCCATGGCTTGGAGATCGCCTGCTGCGACCCCGGCGGACGCAACGTGCGGGCACGGCGCAACGTAGAGCGGATACCGAATCGACAACACCCGCACCATAAAGGGAGATACAAGACATATGGCTCATCCATGGGACAACCCCGATGGAAGTCCGCTCGACTTCTACCATACTCCAAGCTGGCGCATCTTTCGCATCATGAGCGAGTTCGTCAATGGCTTCTCATTTCTCGGCAATATCGAGCGCAGTGTCACCATCTTTGGATCGGCGCGGCTGCCGGAGAAGAGTCCGTACTGCAAGGACGCGTACGAACTGGGGCGGCGGCTTGCGCTGGCTGGCTACACCGTGGTCACCGGAGGCGGACCTGGAGTAATGGAGGCAGGCAATCACGGCGCCTGGGATGCTGGCGGCAATTCGGTTGGCCTGAATATCGAGCTGCCGCACGAACAGCGCATCAATCCCTATGTGCGCCGCTCGACGAGCTTTCATTACTTCTTCAGTCGCAAGGTGATGCTGGACTTCTCCGCCGAAGCCTATATCTTCTTCCCTGGTGGGTTTGGGACGCTCGACGAGTTTGCTGAGCTCATTACGCTGGCGCAGACGGGCAAACTGGAACCGGACGTGCCGATCATCCTCTTTGGACGCAGCTTCTGGGAGCCGCTGACGAGCTGGATGCAAACCGTCATGCTCGAAGGACTGCACACCATCGCCGCCAAAGATCTTACTATCTGGACACTCACCGACGACCTGGATGAGGTGATGGAGATCGTGAAATCTGGCATGCTCACCCAGGCGCAGCAGCGGCTGGCCCGCACTGGCCACGAACATCCCTTGCCCGACGAGAAGCTGCGCCATGCGACGCGACCGATGGCGGGCACAGAGCAGTAATCGCTCGCTTTACGCGTCGCCGACGGCCCCGGTGGAGTGCGCGTGCTCGATGGCGGCGGCGAAGCCCGGCAGTGAACGCGTAATCATGTCGTCGTTGGCGGTCAGTGAGATGCGGAAGTAGCCCGGCATCTCCACTACGGCGCCCGGCAGGCAGAAGACGTCCTGCTCGGCCAATTGTTCGATGAATGCCACATCGTCGGCGATGGGCGACCGGGGCAGCAGGTAGAATGTGCCTTCCGGAACGTGGACGCTGTATCCCATCTCCCGCAGCGTCGCCACCAGCGTATCGCGTTTGCGCTGAAGATGCTCGATGTCTATCGAGAGCTTTTCCAGGTCGGCCAGTGCGTGCTGCAAGAGCGCATTTGGAATCGCATAGCCGTTCATTGCTTGCGCCAGAAATACGCCGTTTCGCAATTCCTCGCGGCCTGGCATGGTCGGCGGCAGCGCGATGTAGCCGAGCCGTTGTCCGGGGGTAAGTAGAGTCTTGCCGTAGGTGTAGATGACGAAGGTGTTCGGATAGTACGCCGCCGGACTGGTATAGTCTCTGCCCTCGTAGAGAATGCGACTATACGCCTCGTCGGAGATCAGATAGATCGGGCGCTGATTACGCACACTGGCGTCGGATAGCAGACTGCCAAGCGCCTGCAGCGTTTCTGGTGGGTAGATCTTGCCCGTGGGGTTGTTGGGCGAATTGACGATAATCGCCCGTGTGCGTTCGGTGATGGCCGCAGCAACCGCGTCGAGATCGATATCGAACGTGGTGGAGTCCACGGTGACGCGCACTGGCTTGCCACCAGCCGCTACGATGAGCATTTCATAAAAGAACCACGGCGGCGTGAGGAAGATGACCTCGTCGCCGGGATCGGTGACGACGTCGAGTGCGACCTTCAGCGCGGCGAACGCGCCGTTGGTAAGAAAAATGTCGGCATCTTCGAAGGGCATTCCCCGCAACTGCCGCAGGGTTGACGCGACCACTGCCCGCGCTGAGGGCATGCTATCCGGGTAGGCATACCACAGTTCGTGTTGAGGCTTGCTCCATGTTGCCAGCGCCCGCGAAAAATCCTCCAGCGGCATCTCATGTGGATTGCCGAACGTAAAGTCGCAGATGTTAGGTTCTGCCTGTCGGCGCGCCCAGGTCGACTGAGAGAAGAATTCAAAGACTGGCTGGATCGTTGCCGAGATGCTTCTCATACGCCCAGATGGTGCTGCCATGGTTGCTCTCCCGTATCGAGGCTA
>DAHUXT010000299.1 GCA_027307065.1 Ktedonobacteria bacterium | reverse complement strand
GATTGTCACCCGCGACTATCGCGCGCACATCCCACCACACGAGACGCCGCTGCCGGGACTATATCTCGCCAACATGTTCCAGGTCTATCCCCAGGACCGCGGCCAGAACTACAGCATCAAACTAGCGAACGAACTGGCGCGGAGACTGGCGCTGGGGAGATAGAGGCCACTGGCATAGGGGAAACGTATTGAGCGTCAGTTCAAGAACCCGAAGCCTGTGGCGCAGACGTCGGTGGCGCCGTTATTCCTCCGAAGGCGAATTGTGTGAGGTTTCCAGCAGGCGGCGCAATCGGTCGGTCGCCAGGCGAATGCCGATTCGCTGAATCTGGAGTCCAGTAAACTGAAAGACGACCGCGCCCGCTTGTATCTGTTCGACGTTATCTGGGTTGAGCCACCGCGCTTGATAACGCGCTGCCATTCCGCCAGGGGTCACATAGGTGCTCACCTGCTCGAAACGGGCGGCGGGAAATTGCGCGAAGACCGCTTCGGCATAGGCGCGGAAGGCAGAACGGCCCTCGACCGTCGCTGAGAGCGGATCATTGCCGGGCAGCACGTATGTCACATCATCGGCGCATAGATCGACGAGCATGTCCCAGTCACTGGTGGAAAGAGCGGCGAAGTACTGGCGCACTACCTGCGCGCGTTGTTCCTCTTGAGGGCTGAATACTTGGGGCTGCTGGATGGAAGCGGCGATCGTGGTAAGCAGCACATCAAGATCGAACGGCTTGGTCATCACAAAGGCGAAGTCGGCAGCATCAGGAGATTGCGCCGCGGCTATCCAGGCCGAGAGGACTGCCACAGGGGTAGGAGCGCCACGCTCGCGCAGTAGCGACGCTGATGCGAGAGGATGTTCCCGATCGTGGGTCAAGAGGTCCGTCATGATGAGATCGAAGGTCGTGGAATCCAGCAGGGCAAACGCGTCCTCCAGCGTCGGTGTCTCCGCCGTCTGATACCCTTCGTCGTGCAGCAGGGACACGAGCGTCTCGCGAATGTCGCGGTCATCCTCCACGAGTAAGATGTGTGGCATACTGGGCAACTCCTTCGTGCTCTGAAAGACTCGCAGACCAGGCTTGCTTTGACCAGACTTCGAGCCCATCACCGCCGCGAGAGAGCACGTTCAAGGCAAAAACCGCTCGGCACGCAAGACAAGTATAGCACTGCCTCGGCGTGCGTGGATCGTCGCTCGGTGCTACCGCCAACTCACCATGTGACACATGCCGCAAATGTCATTGACCGCACGGGCTAAAAGCCCGGCGGCTTGCAGCTAGCCCGCAAGGGCCGCCGCGTCTGGCGGAATGACAGCCGCCCGACTGCCAATGTTGACAGCCGCGTTCACATCGGCATGGGCGGAGAACCCACACGACCTGCAAAGGAACTTCGATTGCGATTTTCGATTCGCCTTCTCACAATGCCCACACGCGCTACAGGTTTGGCTGGTATACGCCGGGTTGACGTAGACGACCCGTACCCCTGCCAGCGCTGCTTTGTAGGCGATGAAGGCGCGGAGTTGGAAGAAACTCCACGAATGCAGCACTCTCCGTTGGCGTCGCGAACCGTTGACTCGACTGCGGATATGCGTCAGGTCTTCCAACGCAATGCCGCGCCCTGTGCCTTTCGCCGTGCTGACAATGGCCTTCGAGAGACAATGGTTGACATCCTTGCCAAAGCGTTTCTCGCGTCCGCTCCGCTTCCTGAGCAGTCGTTTGGCCGACTTCGTGCCCTTCTTTTGCAACTTCTGCCGGAATCGGCTGTAGCGGGCGCGCACCTGATTCACATGGGCATGTTGGCTGTGTTTGGGGCCAGTCGAATGGTTCAGAAATTCTCCGTCAGAGGTCGTCGCCAGTTGGATGATGCCCAAATCTATGCCCAGGAAATCATCGGCGTCGGTAGGCTGTGGCTCTGGCGCATCAACCGTAATCGCCAGCAAGAAGGTGTTACTGCGGTAGAGCAGATCGGCCTGACCACGCTTGCGTTGCAGCAGGCCCTCAGCATAGCTGCCAAAGCGGAAGGGGACTTCTACCCGGCCATCCAGCGTCAACAGCGACGCGCGATCAATGCGCAGGAAGCTACAAATACGTTCGTCATAGACCATCGCCCCATGCGGGCGAAAACGTGGCTGTACCTTTTTGTCGCGTTTGTAGGCTTCGCTCACCTTGCTAATGGCGCGTATCGTCATTTGCGACGACAAGCCAAACTGCTCGCGGATGTTGTAGTAGACCAGCTTTTGCAGCTCAATCTTGTTGGCGCATCGCTCCCGAAACGCCACCACCGCAATGGCGTTGCAGGCGGCATTGAACGCCTCCAGTGTCCGCAAGAGAGCGGCATGCTGGTCGGGTGTGGGCGCGAGTTTGACGAGCAAGGTCTGTTTCATAGAACAGGTGTATCACAATTGAGGGTACACGTCAATCAAATAGTATCGATTGGAAGGAGAGCGGCATTCCTCCCCGCCTTAAAAGGACGGGGCTTCCTGCCGCAAGAATCTTGTGAACAGGCATGAGGGCCACGGGGCCGAACGAGACGAGCGAGACGGAACGAGCGAGCCAGACGGGTGCGCCACATTCGCGCCGCTGCTGGAGGCGTTTCACCATCACGCGCTGGACCCGGATACGACGCGGTCGGTAGCGGAGCACGCTACCGGATGCGCCGCGTGCGCGGCAGCGCTGGAACGCTTCGCGGCCACCGATCGATTGATCGCGGCGGCGCCAATGGCGCTCCCTGGGCCAGAACTCCGCCAGCATCTCGCCGCACGCATCGCGGCGACACGCGCGGAACGTTCGCCTCGAACCTCGGCCCGTATGCCCTTCGAGAGGAAAACCGTTGTGCGCGATATGAATCACGATGTGAATGACGAACCATGGACCACGTCCGCAATGCCACCGAGGCAGACACGCCAAAGTTGGCAACGTACACGCGTGTGGCTGGGAACACTGGCCGCCGTACTGATCGTCGCGCTGCTGGGCGGCGCATTGCTGAGCCGCACGCATGGAACGCCGGGTCAGTTGAATCCAGGCCATAACGGCGGTTTCGCGCCAACGATGAACTGCCCGCCAGCGAAGGTCAAGGTCACGCTGCCAGCCCATAGCGAATTCGCCTCCCTCGCCTTTGTCGCGCCCAACGAAGGCTGGGCCGTGGGGGTCACCATCGATCCGACACAATTGACGCCGACGAAGGCGCTGATTCTGCACTATTATCATTGCGCCTGGACGCCAATATCGTTCGAGATTCCCAACGCGGGACTTTCGAGCGTCTCGATGGGCTCGGCAACCGACGGCTGGGCAGTCGGCACCACACCCAGTAATGCTCCACTCGCTCTTCACTATGCGAACGGCGCCTGGAAGCAAGTGCCACCTCCAGGCGCGGGCGAGTTGCACGGCCTCTTTTCGTATGCCTCGGTACACATGCTGTCGGCAGACGAGGGCTGGATCGTCGTCAACCTTCAGAAGGATACCCACGGTTATGGGGCAAGCGGCCTACTTCACCTCGTCAATGGACGCTGGTCGCTGGTCGCCGCGCCATTCCCCATCATCACTTCGGTGCTGCCCGTCGCCCCTGGCGAGGCATGGGTGGTTGGGTCCGCGTCAAATATCAACACGGTTCCCGTCCTCTATCACTACCACGCGGGGACATGGACTCCGGCGACGCTGCCAGCGGAGGTTGTCGTCGACACTCTTCGCATGGTCTCGCCCACCAACATCTGGGCATCGGGGCATATTGGTCCAGACTCAGGCTGGCCAACCGACCAGCCACCGTCGCCGCCCGCAGTGCTGCACTATGACGGCAGTCAGTGGCGGCAGGTAGCAATAGACGCCAGTGGGCATCCGCAGGTGGTGGAGGCATTCGACGGCAGCACCAGTTGGGCCTTCACGCTACAGCCGGTCAATGGCCCTACAACAAGATGGTTCACCGCGACTACGCAGTATCAGCGCGATGGCGCATGGCGTACGGTGGCCAATCCGCCAGTGAGTCTGTTCCACTACATCGATACGTTGACGCGTGTCGAGCCGGATACGTACTGGGTGGTTGGCTATTATGAGGTGACTCAGCCCAATTCCAACGGGCGAGGCTCCATGGGATACGACGTGCCGGTACTGCTCTACTTCGCCAATGGCGCGTGGCATCAATACGGCCGGTAGCACCGCCTGTTACCTCCACGACAAAGCCCACAGCCTCCCAGCGACCGCGGGCCAGGTGTTTTCCTGCTGCGCTGTTAGTGTCTGATGTTGTCCCGGCCCAGAGTGCCAGGTCGCGGCGCGAGCAATCCCGAAGGACGGTATGCATCAGGACGCTGCTCGGCCTCGGCAGGGGGCGCATCGGAAAACTGCAGCGCAT
>DAHUXT010000298.1 GCA_027307065.1 Ktedonobacteria bacterium | reverse complement strand
AGCAGCGTAAAGCTCGTCTCGGTATCGGCGCGCACATCCGCCGCGCCCGCCTGCGCATCCGCCCGCTCCATGCTGAAGGGCCGAAGCGTGATCGGCAGATCGGCGATGCGAGAAATCACGTCGCGGCAGCCGGGGATGTCGTCGTTGTAGATGACCGTCGGCGGGAAGGGCACGTCGGCGCGGTCAGCCATATCCATTCCCTGCAGGAAGCGCACGAAGGCATCGCGGATGACCTCATACGACTCGAAGAACTCAGGGTGATCGTATTCGACGGCGGTGAGCACCACCATGCGCGGATGATAGTTGAGGAAGTTGTAATTCCACTCATCCGCCTCGTTGATGAAGAGCTTGCCGTGGCCCATGCGCACGTTGCCCTTCCAGTCGGGCACGACCGCTCCCAGCTCCACCGTCGGGTCGAGTCCCGCGGCAATGGCTAGCGTCCCCACCAGCGCCCCGGTTGAGCCTTTGCCGTGCACACCCGCAATGGCGACACTTGGCGTTTCGCGCATCAGATAGCCAAGGAGCGGCTGCCACTGCGTCACCGGGATTCCCTGCGCCTCGGCGGCCTGTAGCTCGGCGTGGTCAGGATGCAGGTAGGTGACGGCAGGATTGGTCACGACCAGATCCACACCGTCAACGTGGGCGACATTATGTCCATGCTGGATGGGGATGCCCTGCTGTTCTAGCAGACGCGTCATGGTTGTTTCGGCTACATCGCAGCCGGTGACCACCGCGCCCTGCTCGCGCGCCAGCAGCAACACCGACGAGACGCCGCTGCCACCAGCGCCGACCACATGAATGCGCTTGCCGCGCAGTCCGTCTGGAAAGAGCTTCACCAACGTGCCTGGATTCATGATGCCGCGATGCTCCACGTTCTAGAAATTACGGGACTTCCTCGGCCTTGAATGGCTGGAGTAGGCTCGCACAGGGATTGAAAGCCATTGATGGCCGAGAACGCTCCCCAAGATCTGGCAAACGTACTCACGCCGCGAAGGTGAAGTATATCCTACTCCGCGGGCGAAGACACGTCACAGCCGAGTCTCATCCGCCCAGCCAGTCCTCACAGAGGCTTCGAGAGTCGCCCTGGCTCCGGCTCGGCGATGATCCGGCGGACAATCGTGCTGATCTTCTTGAACAGCGACGGATTCTCGCCCTGGATGATCTTCACCTCACCAAAGACGGCCCGCACGTCCAGATCAATCGTCGTCGCCTCAGGATGATCGGGAGTCGTGCCCTCAGAGACGACCTCGTCGCGCACGAAGATGCCGCCAGAACTCTCGCCAAAAATGTTCACCTCGCCCATGAACGCGCTGGCCTGGACGCGCACCCGCGCCGTCTCCGGCACATAGATGGTAATCTGGCCAAAGACGGCGGAGAGGGTCATCGTCGCGTGGGGAGGCAGCGCCGCAAGGTTGAGATCCAGTTTCATCTCACCAAAGATCGCGCCACCCGTCGTATCGGGATCAAGTCGCCAGGCGCGTTGAACGCGTTTCACCTCGCTAAAGAACGCGACCAGCCGCCTCGGGTTTCCGCTCGTGCGCAATGGCGCGGGAACCGATGCCCCAGATGTCACCGATGCGACGGACGATGGCCGTGAAAGCGCGTCCAGGTGATCGAGCTTGCTGACCGGCAAGGTCGGCAGACCATTCATGATCGCCTGGCACTCATCGGCATCTCGCGCCAGCAACAGGGCATCTAACCCGCGCTGGAACGACTCGAATGCGATTTCTCCGCGCTCGTACCGCTCGCGTAGCACGCGCATGGCCTCTTGCTGGGGGGTCGCCGATGGTTGAGATGGTTGCATCTGCATGGCACGCATTCCTCCTCGCGCCGGGCATGACGGGGATTGCTGCCGCCACGCTCATCCAGAATACCCACAACGAACACTACGTCCAAATCCGCGAAGGTTTCCACTGTCACCAGTACGCGCCAACGTTCCAGGTGTTGCGGCGAACTATCACTTGACTGAGGACCTCGCGCACGGGCGTTTACGCGCCCTGAATCGCGGCGAGCATGCGGCGGCGCTGGAGCCACAGCGCAAAGGTCCCCGCCACCCCCGTCGTCGCCAGCACAAATGGGATAGCGAAACACACCGCGGCAACGATGGCAATCTGTTCGGGAACCGCCGCCTGGACAGTACACCCTGAATGGGCGACGCAGGTCGTCTTCGGGCCGACGATGCCCACCCACGGCAGCGCAGCCAGCGCCACCTCGACGACGCCACCAACCAGTCCGCCAAAGAAGCCAAGCAACGTGGGCCGCCGATAGCGCGCCACGGCGAAGAGAAACGCCAGCAGCAGCGCCGCACCCAGAATGCCCGCCGCCAATCCTGCCCAGTCTGGCAGATGCGTCGCATAGGCCTGATAGGGATCGCCGACAGCGAGCGCGGTCTGTGACGACGTTTCGAAGGTCGCGTAGGCCAGCAACGGACCCGCGAGCGCTGCCAATACCATCAAGCCGACGACGGCCCACTCAGATGCCGCGTGTGGCGCCGCGCGGAGAATCGCCTGTACCAGTCCCGCGGGCTGCGCAAGGACCTGGCGCACTCTGGTGGTATAGGCTGGCTCGTCGCTTACCCGGCGAACGGTTGCCAGCGTCTCGTCAACCTCTGTCTCGGTCATTCCCCCGGCCACGAGTTGGCCGCGCAACGATAGCAATAATGCCCAAAGCGCTGGCGTCTCCGTCTGCGCACCCGCCATGGCTGCCTCCGAAATTACAGAACATCGGCCAGAAAGTCCCTGCTTTCAAGCAGGGGATGAATGGCCGTTCCTTCTTGACAACTCGCATGCTTTACGTATATGCTAGAAGCATGCGTAAGACATTCAAGTACCGCCTGTACCCGAATAAACAACAGCGACGACTTCTTGAACAGCAACTTGAAGAGTGTCGCTGGCTGTATAATGACCTGCTGGCGGCTCGACGTGACGCCTGGGAACAGCGGCAGGAGTCGCTGCGCCTCTATGACCAGCAGTCCACGTTGCCCGCGCTCAAAGCAACGCGTCCGGCCTTGGCTCAGGTACAGTCGCAGGTCTTGCAAAATGTCGCTGTGCGTATTGATCTTGCCTTTCAAGCGTTCTTTCGCCGTGTGAAGACTGGCGAGAAGCCGGGCTACCCACGCTTTCGTGGGCAAGGGCGGTATGCCAGCATCACCTACCCGCAAACGCCAGTGGGCTGCAAACTGGATGCGGAAGCGCGACGCGTGCGGTTGCATGGTGTGGGGCAGGTGAAGATCATCCTGCATCGTCTCATCGAAGGCACTCCTAAGACGGCGACCATCAGTCGGAGCAGTACGGGCAAGTGGTACGCCTGCTTCTCCTGCGAGTGTGCTGAACCCTCGCCGTTGCCAGAAACCGGGCAGCAGGTCGGCATTGATGTCGGATTGAAAACCTTTGCCACGCTCAGTGATGGGCAGGAGATCGCTCATCCGCGTTTCTTTCGTGCTGAGGAAAAGGCGCTGGCCAAGGTACAGCGTCGTTTGTCGAAAGAAGAAAAAGGCACGCCTGAGCGTGTCGGGCGGCGTAAGGTCGTGGCCCGTGTCCATGAGCGCATCGCCTGGCGGCGTGGCGACTTCGCCCACCAGCACAGCCGCCATATTGTTGATAGCTTTGATGTGATTGCTGTGGAAGATTTGTCGGTTAATCGGATGACGCATAACCATTGTCTTGCCAAGAGCATTCATGACGCGGCGTGGAGTCAGTTCACAGCGCTTCTTTTGTACAAGGCAGCATGGGCCGGTCGAAAGTATGTCGCAGTGAATCCCGCGTACACCTCTCAGGATTGCTCGCAGTGTGGACATCGGCAAAAGCTCTCCCTCTCCGACCGCACCTATACCTGCCCGTGTTGTGGCATCGTCTTAGACCGCGACTATAACGCCAGCGTAAACATTTTGAGACTGGGGCAACAGTCTCTGGCTTCGGCCTAGAAGCTCCCGGATTCATCCGGGAGAGTTGTCACGCTAGAGTGAACTCGTCCGGGCTGTCGTTGTCACGGGCGAACCTGCCGGAACCTGCAGATCCCGGCGAATGGCCCAGGCCGCAGCCGACCACAATGACCGTTACCAGTCGCCGCGTAGCTCCAATTCCAGTTCCAACTCGACGCCGAACCGCTCGCGCACGGTGCGGCGAGCAAGCGCGATCAGCGCCACCACTTCCGCAGCCGTCGCGCCGCCAGTATTGACGATGAAATTGGCGTGTTTCGGCGAGATTTGCGCCTTCCCGATCAGATGACCCTTCAGGCCCGCTGCCTCAATCAGTCTACCGGCATGATCACCCGGCGGATTCTTGAAGACGGAGCCAGCGCTTTTCTCTTTCGGCTGGGTGTCCTTGCGGTATTG
>DAHUXT010000297.1 GCA_027307065.1 Ktedonobacteria bacterium | reverse complement strand
AGGACATCCAGGCGGCGGCGGATCTTTTCAAGCCCATCTACGATCGCACCAATGGCGGCGATGGCTTCATCAGCATCGAGGTTGCGCCGAATTTCGCGAACGACACTCGCATGACCATTAGCGAGGCGCGGCGTCTGCACCGGCTGGTCAATCGCCCCAATGTGATGGTGAAGATTCCAGCGACGTCCGAGGGGCTGCCTGCCATCGAAGAAATGATCTATGAGGGCGTGAATATTAATATCACGCTCATTTTCGCGCTCGACGCGTACGAACGTGTCATCGAGGCATACATTCGCGGGCTGGAGCACCGTTCGCGCGAGGGGCTGCCAGTGACAGGCATCGCCTCGGTCGCTAGCTTCTTCGTCAGCCGGGTAGATACGCTGGTCGACAAGCAACTCGACGAGAAAATCGCCCAGGAAAGTGATCCTGATCGCCAGCAGGAATTGCGCGATCTTCGGGGCAAAGCCGCCATCGCCAATGCGAGGCTGGCCTACCAGAAATACCAGGAAGTCTTTCATGGCGACCGATTCGCCCGCCTGCGCGACCAGGGCGCGACGCCTCAGCGCTGCCTTTGGGCAAGCACCAGCACCAAGAATCCAGAGTACCGCGATGTCCTCTACGTCGAGGAGTTGATCGGCCCAGAGACCGTCGATACGATGCCGCCACAGACCATCGTCGCCTTCCAGGATCATGGCGAGGCGAAGGTCACCGTCGACCAGGATATCGCTGGTCAGCGCGACATCATGGATCGCCTGAAGGCTGCGGGCATCGACATGGACGCCGTGACGAAGCAACTGGAGGTTGACGGCGTCGCGTCATTCACCGATTCCTACAACAAACTGCTCGATGCCACCAGGGAGAAGGCGCAAAAGCTCCAGGCTGAGACGGCGCCACCCACGGAGACACCTGAGGAAGCACCCGCCGACGTGGCGCCTGTGGCTGCGGCTGCGGCGGAGACGGTTAGCCAGTCTTCAAGCCAGCCTGCTCAGCCTACAACTGACTTTGTCAGCAGGCAGGAGGCCAGTCTTGGCACGCTGCAAGAGGCGGTTGACACAGGCTGGAATCGCGCCGATCACGAGCAGTTCGCGCAGCGCGTCTGGGACAAGGATCCATCGCTCTGGAAGCCCGATCCATCGCAACAAAACGAGATTACCAACCGGCTTGGCTGGCTGGACGTGACGACGCAGATGCGGACTGAGATTCCTCGCTTGACAGCGCTACGAGACCAGCTCCACGCCGAGGGATTCAGCGATGTCGTCTTGCTGGGCATGGGGGGCAGTAGCCTGGCTCCGGAGGTGCTGCGCGAGACGTTCGCCGCCAATGGCGCGTCGCTGCGACTGTATGTTCTCGATTCCACGGACCCCACGACGATTCTCAACATCGCCCAGTTGATCGATTTGCAACACACGCTGTTCATTGTGGCGTCCAAGTCGGGCGGAACCATCGAGACACTGTCGCAGTTCCGCTTCTTCCATGAGAAGGTAGTAGCCTTCTCCGGAGATAGCGCGGGGTCGCAATTCATTGCGATCACCGATGCGGGCACCACACTGGACGAGCTGGCGCAGAGCCTGCGCTTCCGGGATATCTTCCGCAATCCCTCAGAGATTGGCGGACGCTACTCGGCGTTGTCGTTCTTTGGGCTGGTGCCAGCGGCGCTCATTGGCGTGGACGTCGAAAAACTGCTCGACCGCGCCGACGCGATGGCTCAGGCATGCGCGGGCAACGTCGCCGCCCGCGAAAACCCCGGCACATGGCTCGGAACGATTCTCGGCACACTGGCGAATGGTGGCCGCGACAAAGCGACGCTGGTCGTCTCGCCGGTCATCAGCACGTTCGGGTACTGGCTGGAGCAATTGATCGCCGAGAGTACGGGCAAAGAGGGCAAGGGAATTCTCCCTGTCGAGGGCGAGACGCTTGGCGATCCCGCGGTCTATGGCAATGACCGGCTCTTCGTCTACCTGCGCACCGAGCAAGGCTTCGATTCCGCGCAGGATGAGGCGATCCAAAAATTGGAGGCGGCAGGCCAGCCAATCGTGCTGCTACGGCTGGAGGACACCTACGATCTGGGGACGGAGTTCTTCCGCTGGGAGTTTGCAACCGCTATTGCAGGCGCATTTCTTGGCATCAACGCGTTCGATCAGCCCAACGTGCAGGAGTCGAAGGATAACACCGATCGCATCCTGAAGGAGTACGCGCAGACGAAGGTGCTTCCTGTGCCGCGCGCGGTGCTGCAAACGCAGTCGCGCAATGTCTCGCTGGTGGCCAGTGGCGATATGGCGTTACGGCTGCGTGAGTCGGTTTCGTTGCAGGCGGCGATGGAAACGATCGCGCTGCTGGCGGGCGATGGCGACTACATCGCGCTGTTGGCGTATGTGGAACGCACACCTGAGGTACAGGCTGCGCTGCAGGATATTCGGCTGCGGCTGCGCGATATGCGCCGGGTGGCGACCACACTTGGCTATGGTCCGCGCTTCCAGCATTCGACTGGGCAAGAGCATAAGGGTGGACCGAATACCGGCGTCTTCGTGCAGTTTGTCGCCACTGACACTGCCGATGTGCCGATTCCCGACGCGCCCTATACATTTAGCATCCTGAAGCAGGCGCAGGCGCTTGGCGATCTGCAGTCGCTCGAGGCGCACGATCGCCGCGTCGTTCGCATCGACCTAGGCACGGGCATTGTCTCCGGTCTGGCCGAGGTGCTTCAGGCGCTTCAAGCCGCCGTGGTCAAATAGCGATTTCCGCCGGAGGTCTCACGTATCTCCGGCGCGTACTTTCATGCAGTGCAGGAGGGCATTCCGATGGAACTGGGAATCTACGGGCTAGGTCGTATGGGCGGCAACATGGCCGTGCGCCTCGTGCGCGGAGGGCATCGTGTCGTCGCCGCCAACCGCAGCCCCGAACCGGTGAACGAGGCGGCAGCGGCTGGCGCAGTTCCGGCGTTCAGTATCGAAGAGATGGTCTCCAAGCTGGAAGAGACGCCACGCATTGTCTGGATAATGGTGCCCTCTGGCCAGGTCACCGACGACACGCTGCATCATGTAATGGGATTGCTCAAGCCGGGTGACATCATCGTCGATGGCGGCAACTCGAACTTTCACGATACCATTCGCCGCTCGCAAGAAGTGGCCGCGGCTGGCCTGAACTATATGGACTGCGGCACCAGTGGCGGAATCTGGGGACTGAAGGAAGGCTATAGCCTGATGATCGGCGGCGAGAAATCCACCTTCGATCATTGCGAGCCAATCTGGCAGACGCTCGCTCCCCCCAATGGCTACGGCTATATGGGCACGTCGGGCGCGGGGCACTTCGTCAAGATGGTGCATAACGGCGTGGAATACGGCATGCTCCAGGCATATGGCGAGGGCTACGAGATCATCGAGAAATCGCAGTTCAAGCCGGACCTGCGCGAAGTGACACGCGTCTGGCAAAACGGCAGCGTCGTACGCTCGTGGCTGCTCGATCTGGCGGCGCTGGCGTTCGCCGACGATCCAGAGCTTGCCAACATCAAGGGTTATGTGCAGGATTCTGGCGAGGGTCGCTGGACCGTGCAGGCAGCTATCGATGAGGACGTGCCCGCGCCGGTGATCACACTCTCGCTGCTGCAGCGGTTTGTCTCGCGCCAGGACGATTCGTTCTCGGCGAAGGTGATCGCTGCGCTGCGTAACCAGTTTGGCGGCCACGCGGTCAAGTTCGAATCTGGCGAACTTGGCGGCATGAAACACGAGGCCGAATAGCGGGTGCTGGTCGTCTCTGCTATTCAGGGTAGCGCATACCGTCGGTGATGGATGGTAGAGCGCGCCTTTGATCGAGCGGAATGAAAGCAGATGCCATCATGAATGCGACTACAGTCTCTCCGAATCCGTTACGCGCGGGCATGCGAACGGCTCGCACGGTGCAGCCGTGTGTGCTCGTCATCTTTGGCGCGACAGGCGACCTGACCCATCGCAAGTTATTGCCCGCGCTCTACAACCTCGCCATCGAGCAGCCACTGCCTCCGCAGTTCAGCGTGGTGGGCGTGGCGCGCCGCCCCTTCTCCAATGAGGAATTCCGGCAGCAGGCGATGGATTCCATCAATCAGTTCTCACGGCGCACGCCGGTGAATCCTGCCGTCTGGGAAACCTTCTCCAAGGGCCTGTTTTACTGCCAGTCGCAGTTTGATGACCCCAACGGCTACCAGAATCTGAAAGAACTGCTGGAACAACTCGACCGCGAGCGCGGCACAGAGGGCAACCGGCTCTTCTATCTCGCGACGCCGCCATCGTTCTATCCGGTGATTGGCGATATGTTGAGCAAGGCGGGCGTGGCAGAGCGCGGCAACGCGGACGGCCCACACTTC
>DAHUXT010000296.1 GCA_027307065.1 Ktedonobacteria bacterium | reverse complement strand
CACACGCCCCATGCGCTACCAGCGCCGCCTGCAGCAACCGTGCGGTGCTAAAGGCTGTCTCGCGTACATTTTTCCGATACGCTATCCCAAGAATCAGTACGCCTTGCCCAGAAAGTGAGCCCAGGACTGCCTCGATGCGCTCTGCGGCGTACGTTGCCATCGAATCGTTGATGATACGCGACGCACGTGGAAGTGTGAGCCCAGTGTCAGCGCCGTCCATAAGGAAATAGGGATAGACGGGAATACAATGGCCACCGACCCCGACGCCTGGCGTATGGATGTGTGAGTAGGGCTGCGTATTCGCTGCGGCGATAGCCGCCCCAACGTCCAGGCCACGGGCATCGGCGAATTGCGCATACTCATTCGCAAGCGCGATATTGACATCGCGGTAGGTCGTCTCGATCAGCTTCACGAATTCAGCGTCATTCGTGCTCGGCATTCTGATCACCTGGGCAGCGAGCACCGATCGATAAAACGCGATGACTGCCTCGGTGCTCGCTTTATCGATTCCGCCAACGACTTTCGGATACGTGGCAAGATCTCGGAAGATGTGCCCCGATGAGACACGCTCAGGGCTGTACGCGAGCAAGAAATCGCGGCCCGCGACCAACCCCGAGGCCTCTTCGAGCAGACAACGCAAACGTCCCGCGGTGGTGCCCACGGGCAACGTCGTCTCGTAGATGACCAGTTTTCCCGGCTCCAGGCCCTCCCCGACCGCGCGCGTGGCGGCATCGATCGCCCGGAAATCCGGCTGGTGATCGGGCGTCACGACGACGGGCACAATGACCACGATCACGTCCGCCTGTCGGGTCGCGTGCGTCGTGTCCGTCTCAGCACGCAGCTTGCCACCAGCGACCGCCGCTGCCACTTCATCTTCCAGCCCCGGCTCCTCATGCACGTGACATTGCCCGGCATTGATGCCAGCGACGATCTGAGCGTTGATGTCGCAGCCGATCACTGTACGGCCCTGGCGGACATATTGTGCAGCCAGGGGCAGCCCGATCTTCCCAAGCCCTACGACAGCTACCGTCCCTGAGTTCTGATCAGGAGCAGGACTCAGCGAATTGGAACCATGCATTGGATGACCTTTCCCGCGTGCATAGCAGAGAGCAGTTGGTGTGCTAGCCGGAGTACCGCAAGGCCATCCTCACCGGTAACCGTGGGCTGGGAATCTTGCTCGATTGCGGTAAGAATGTCTTCGTATTCCAGCCGGAGCGGCTCAGACTTCTGCACCTTGAGGCGGGTCATCGTACCTTCACTCACACCCGTGATCGAGCGTAAGGCATCCCACGACGTCGGGCTGTAGTCGTTCTCGTAAAAGTAGAGATCCTGGCTGAGATAGTTGACGAGGTACATACCGCGTTCGCCAGTCACCGTGAGTTCGCGTACCTTAGAGGGCGTAAGCCAGTTCACATCGAGCACGCCGAGCGCTCCGTTCACGAAGCGTACCATGCCTAAGAGGAGGTCTTCATGCGTTTGGTGAACGCGCTGCTGTGTCTCAGCGTAGACATGAGCCACCTCTTCTCCGGTCAGATAGCGCATGGCGTCGAGGTCGTGCGTGGCGAGGTCAAGCGTTACCCCGACATCACGAATTCGCGGAGGGAATGGGCCGAGCCGCCGGGCGTGCAGCGAGAAAATAGTCCCCAGGTCACCCTGAGCAAGCAGTTGCTTGAGCGCCATCACCGCTGGATTGAATCGCTCCACGTGACCGACGGCCAGGTGAACGCTTCTCCGCTTCGCTAACTGGATGAGTGTTTCTGCTTCTTCGAGCGTGGTTGCGATAGGCTTCTCTACCAGCACGTGATGGCCGGTGTCCAGGGCGTAGTTTGCCACCTCGAAGTGAAGATTCGTCGGCACGGCGACGACGACCAGATCGGGCTTTGTCTCCTCAATCATTTGCTGGTACTGCTCAAAAGCGGCGACGTGAAATCGATTGACTGCCTTTTCACGCACTGCTTGAACAGGCTCAGCGATGCCGACCAACTGCGCGCGCTTCGCGTCAAAATCGCTCAGTACCCGCAGGTGGTTGGAGCCCATTGAGCCAGCGCCCACCATACCTACCTTGACTGGCATAGTGCCCTGACCTCCCTCGCCACAGTCTCCAGCTCATCTTGTGACAATCCCGGATGCACTGGAATCGAGAGCACCTGCTGGGCCGCCGCTTCCGCCACTGGAAGTGAGACCCGCATCCCGCTTTCCTGGTAATAGGGTTGCAGATGGATTGGGCGTGGGTAATGTACCGCGGACCCGACTCCACGCGCGCGGAGTGCATCGGCGAAGGCGTCACGCGACTCAGGGATGCGAATCGTGTACTGATGGTACACATGTCGATACCCAGGACGCACTACTGGCGTCTGCACAACATCGCTGAGGTGTTGATCCAGAAATGCCGCATTGGCAATGCGTTGCTCGGTAAATTGATCGAGCTTCTTGAGTTGCGCGTTGCCAATCGCTGCCTGCAACTCGGTCATACGCATATTGTAGCCGAGCGAGACGTGAAGGTAGCGCTCACGCTGCCCGTGACTCCGTAGCAGACGCACCTGATCGGCAATCGCGGCATCGTTGGTGGTGACTATGCCGCCCTCGCCAGTGGTGACATTCTTCGTGGCATAGAACGAAAAACACCCGGTTCCAAAGTTGCCAGCCATCCGTCCCTCATACGAGGCCGCGTGCGCCTGGCAGGCATCTTCGATAAGGGTGATTCCATGAGCCTCCGCCAGGGGCAGCAGGCGATCCATGGCGGCGAGGTTGCCATAGAGATGCACTGGCATGATGGCCTTGGTCTTGGGGGTAATGGCCGCCTCGACCAGCGCGGGATCGATATTGTACGTGTCCGGCTCAATATCGACAAGAACGGGTGTCGCTCCGACCAGACGGATCGTATTGGCCGTGGCGGCAAAGCTGAACGGCGTAGTAATCACCTCATCCCCCGGCCCAACGCCATGGGCTAGTAGGGCCAGGTGAAGCGCGGCGGTACCTGATGAGACAGCAACCGCCTCGCGCACGCCACAAATCTCCGCAAACCGAGATTCAAACTCTTCGACGAGCGCCCCTTGTGCTAACTGCCCCGTGGCAAGCACTCGGAGAACCGCTTCTTGCTCCTCCACACCGATGCCGGGGCGCGCGATAGGAATCAAGGTCTATTACCCTTTCTTGTACATCCTCGCCATGGAGCTATTGTGTCAACGCGAAGGTGACAGATTGCTGGCATGTGGGACAATACCCCGACACACTGGTCGGAGTCACTACTGGCTGAATCAGACGGGATCCGCATTGGCACACATAGCCATGCACATGGGCCGGATTACCAAACACCAGCGCATGATCCGGCACCGAACGCGTGACGACTGAACCGGCTCCAACCAGCGCGAAACGGCCAATGGTCACATCGGGCACAATGATTGATCCAGCGCCAATCGAAGCTCCATAGTGTACGGTAATCGGCCCCACCGTCCAGTCATCGTCTCGCTTGAG
Organism: Ktedonobacteria bacterium; assembly: GCA_027307065.1. Lineage (GTDB taxonomy): Bacteria > Chloroflexota > Ktedonobacteria > Ktedonobacterales > JADMIN01 > DAHUXT01. The sequence goes on along the minus strand of DAHUXT010000296.1, from coordinate 866 downwards.
CTGGCCATCAGGAGTGATGGCACGAGGTATTTTATCGTTGCAGAAGCAAACGTGTGGCCCGATGAAAACACCATCGGCGATCGTCACACCGTGGTAGACCGAGACGTTATTCTGAATCTTCGTTCGGTTGCCAATCGAAACCCCAAGATCGATATAGACATTCTTGCCGAGCACACATTCTGAGCCAATGTGGGCGCCTTCGCGCACCTGCGACTGATTCCAAATCTGTGTGTCTGGCCCTACCTCAGCCTGGCTATGCACCTCTGCGGTAGGATGAATGCGTGCCGCTCCCATGTGACAACTGCTCCCTAACCAACCCCCATCACTCACAGCGATTTGATCATCCGGTATTTTACCTGAGCTGTCAACGTCACTGGGCAAGATTACTCTCTATCAGACGTTCCTTCTTCATTCACATCTGGGCAATCAAAGGGTAAGAGCTGGAGGCATTCCCGCTCGTCACTAGCGCGGTCGCTAGGATGTGTCGCGCTGAGGCACCGGAACGTACGGTATTACGCAGTACGGCATATCAGCGCGTTGCCAAACCACGCTCTTAGAACCGACACCACCCATGCGGTATAATCCTGACGCGTGCCACCGATATCAACCGCCCAGAACGCGGCAACCTAATAGAGGTATTATGCTCAGTCTCCCGCCAGCCCTGTTTCTCGTCATGCTCGAGCTGACCGTCGGTTCGTTCGTCAGCCTCTACTTCCTCGATGTACGGGGCGACACCAGCCGGGGATTCGTCCTCTTTCAGGGTGTGCTCTATCTCATCTTTGCCCTGCTCACCCTCCTTGCCATGAATGCATTTGCCTCGCCTGCCGTCGTGCATGGCCGTGGACTCGACGAATCGTGGCTCGCCG
>DAHUXT010000295.1 GCA_027307065.1 Ktedonobacteria bacterium | reverse complement strand
GACCACCTGTTTGACCGCTGTCGCGATCAAGACAATGCCTGCGATCATGGCGAGATGCGTATACCAGTATCCATGTAAGGCCAAACGTGACCGCTTCTCGAGCGACGCCGACTCCATGATGTGTTCGGCCCGCTGGTCGTCGCGATCGAAATAGGTCCACCATAGGGCAGCGATAAGGATAAGGGCAAGGATGACCGTGGCAAGCGTCCCAGCGTCAAGTGTACTGCCAGCAGCGCCCGTACCTATGTCGACGACCGACTCGCCCAGCACAATGAGAATGACGAGTCCGTGTCGCTCGACGAAATGCGCGGAGTTGATCGTGAACCCTCGTCCGCGCTGGAAGATGGACGGGATGGCAAAGAGCATCACTGCGGCGAGAAAGAACAACCAATTCCATTCAACATGTGTGAAGCTGGCGGCAATTACAAGTGTCGCCGCGCCGAAATTGAACGGAGCGACGCCGAGCATCGCATGTGCCGCGCTTCTTCCACCCTGGATGAAGAATGCTGCCAGATGAAGCACGATGATGAAGAGATAAGCGAGTCCAAACGTCAGCCCATCGGTGCCAACGATGCGAGGGATGGCGAGGGCCATGACGAGAAAACCCGCCATGGCGGCAACAAGAACCAGTCGCATAGGTCGCTGAGCGCCCGTTTCATTTGTGAGCCATGTGTAGCCGTCATACATCCACCAGATCAGCATCAATATCAGCAACACCAGCAGGAAGTCGAGCGGGCTATGCGCGTGCTCGACAAGGTGTGTTAGCTGGGTAATAGTAAACACAAAGACAAGATCGAAGAATGACTCAATGGTTGAGACGCGCATCTGTTATTCGCCCTCGGTTCGTCGAGGCCTCATCCCAAAATACTCCCTTCGGGAGATTCACGTGCTTCGTGGAGAGTGCAAGCAGTCGCTTCTGCTTGCCAGAACTATACCTCACGGACCTCAGCGCCGAGCAGTCGCAGATCGTCAAAGAATGTGGGGTAGCTCTTGGCGACGGCATCCGCGCTGGTGATAACCAACCCATCGCGGCTGCGGAGCGCGACGAGCGCCAACGCCTGCGCCAGCCGATGGTCGTCGTGGGCATCCACCGTCACGCCGCCGGAGATGCCCGCTGGTTGTCCGCGCACCACGATGCCATCGTCGAGTGGCCGCACATCGCAGCCCGCCCGCTGTAGTTCGGCGCAGAGGTCGCCGATGCGGTCGCGTTCCTTTAAGCGCAGGTTAGCCGCATTCTCGAAGCGCGTCTCGCCCTGCGCGAAACAGGCGGTGGCCACCAGCACTGGCACGCTGTCGATCAGCGGGTCGCCGTCAAGCCGCGCCCCACGCAGTGATGCGTCCGCGCCGACGGCCAGCACGCCGCTATCGTCGAGTGTGACGGGCGCGCCAAGGGATGAGAGCGCCGCCAATAGCGCCGCCGACTCCCGGTGCGTAGTGTCCAGCGTGGCAAGCCGCACGGGTTGCCCCAGCAGCAGCGATGCTCCCGCCAGCGCCGCCGACGAGGGCACATCGCCAGGAACAGAATAGTCGCGCGCCAGATAGTGCTGGCCGCCAGGAATCGTGAATGCGCGCAGGTCGCTCGCCGCCTCGACGCGAATGCCCGCCTCTTCCAGCACGCGCAACGTCGCCCGCACGAGATCGGCTGACTGCAGGCCATCGGTGACGGTAATGTGAAGTCCCTGGGGCAGCAGTGGCGCCAGGTAGAGCAGCGCGCTCAGGTATTGCGAGCTACGCGCGCCTGATACGCTGATGTCGCCGCCAGCGGGAGGCCCACCGCGCAGTGTAATGGGCAGCAGCCCCTCCGGCCTGTTCGCCTCGGTGACGATGCCAAGCTGTGCCAGCGCGGCCAGCAAATCGGCATTTGGACGGCGACCGAGCGAATTGGGGTGATCGCTGACGAAGGTGATTTCTGGCAACAGCGCCCCGATGCCCAGCAGCAGCCGTAGCACCGCGCCCGCGTTGCCCACCGCCAGCGTGCGATCTGGCGGCTGCTGCGGATGCCCAGCCGTCCCAGTGATGCGTAGTGCCCACGGATCGGGGGCCGCTGCGGGCGGCTCTTCAGCAATTACGGCGCCCATGGCTGCCAGCGCCGAAAGCAGCACGGCAGTATCATCGCTGCGGGCGGGATTGCGCACCCGCGAGATACCATCCGCGAGCAGAGCCGCCAGCAGATAGCGCAGGGTATAGTATTTCGCGCCCGGCAGCGGCAGAGACAGAGGCAGAGTCCGCGCCTGTGTGACAGGGTGCCCTGTGCGCCCGCGCACGAATATCCGCGAGGGCACGCGCCAGGTGGTCCGGTAGTGGGCCGCGCTCGTCATGTGGTGAGACGCCTCCGTGGCTGGCCGCGAATGGTCGCGAATGGTATAGTAGGGAACGGTGTCATCTTGATTGTAGCGGATTTCTGGCGGCACGGTAGAGACGTTTGAGCGGGCGGCGGAAGGGCAGTGATGGACGCGGCGATTCTCAATGGCCGGGAGCTGATGCAGCGCATCGAGGCCGATCTGCGGCGCGAGGCGGAGCGATTCGCGACAGTGCGAGACCGGCGGGCGACGCTGGTGTTAGTGGCTGTTGGCGACGATCCGACGGCGCTGCTCTATGCCGAACAGGTGCGTCGGTCGTGCGCGCGGACGGGTGTCGAATGTCAACTGCAGCGGTTTCCGGGTGACATCGATGAGACTGCGCTTCGGTTGCGCGTGGCCGCATTAGGCGCGCGCAGTGATGCCGAGGGGGTCGTGCTGCTGCTGCCGCTGCCCGCGCATATCCGCCAGCGGATGGTGACGGAGGTGCTGCCTCCGGAGAAAGATGTGGATGGACTGGGACCGCGCAACGCGGGCCATCTGATGCTTGGGTTCCCCAGTTTTGTCCCCAGCACCGCCGCAGCCGCGCTCGAATTGCTCCGGGATGCGGGCATCGCGCTACAGGGGCAGAACGCGGTCGTCGTCGGCAGGAGCAATGTGGGCGGCAAGCCCGCCGCGCTGCTCTTCTTGCGCGAGAATGCCACCGTCACCTTCTGCCACTCCCGCACGCCTGATCTCGCCAGTGTCACCCGCCAGGCCGACATCATCTTTACCAGCGTTGGCCGCGCCCATTCGCTCACAGCGGAGATGGTGCGTCCGGGGGCGGTGGTGCTGGACGCGGGCATGAACGCGGTAGATGGCCACCTGGTCGGCGATGTGGACTACGAGAGCGTGCGCGCGGTGGCTGGCGCGCTCACGCCCGTGCCCGGCGGTCTGGGACCGCTCACCCCGCTGATGCTGATTCGCCATACACTGCTTGGGCCAGACTGAGCGAGATTGAGCGAGCGCGACGCCTCATTCTACAGCGGCAGATGCGCGCATGGCATCCGCTCAGCCGCGCTTGGCCTGTTTGTTCGCGTATCTCGTGACAACAATGGAATACGCCTCGGCCAGCAAGGGTTTGACGGCTTCGAAGGTTTCCTCACTGGGATTGAGCACGCACACGTAGAGTTGCGGCGCATACACGGGATGAGGCATCAGCCGGTCCAGCGCCGCGAAGTCATAGTCGGCGGCCTCGATGCTGTCCTCACCAGGCGCATAGCCAAAGAGTGCGCGAAAGGTATCGCGACTCACGCCGATGTTGAGCCGAAACACACCGGGGCGATCCAGTTGTGAGCTATTGTCGAAGTCGCCGTAGTCTTTGGTGACGATCGTGGCGAAGGGTAGCCGGCGCGTCGGATCGAGGTCGCGCTGGGGGTCGTAGAAGAAGAAGGTGTCGCCAGCACCTGGGCCGTCGGTTGGCCTGAGAACCTCGATACCGGCAAATGTGTCCGTCACGTATTGGATGATAGCGTCCTGGTCCATATCCATAAGCCTCCAAAGGGTACTGTATGGCGCCGCGATGGCCCCAAATCGCTGACTCGGACCTGTGAGTGTATCACATCTCCTTCAAGAATAGCCATGTCGTTTGTTGATCGATGCCACCGCGCAGATCGTTGAAACAAGCAAACCAAATCGTAGCGCACGCGGTATGATGGTGGTGTGGCAGCCCAATTCAGCGGGAGGAGCAGAAAGATGGCAGAGCAGCGTCGTGCGCGCTGGAAGGGCGCGGTGGTGCCGCTGGCTGGGGCGGCTGTTGGCTTCGCGGTGGGCGCTATTGTCGGCGGGGGAAGACTGGTACGTGTCTTTGACTGGACGACCGAGTGGAACGTGGATGCGCCGCGCTCAGAAGTCTTTCGCATCCTGAACAGCCCTGATGAACAGCAGCACTGGTGGCCATCGATGGTGGTGGAGCACGCGGAGCCGATGGTCGAGCTACCAGGGGGATTGCGCACCACGCTGCGTGTTCTGCAGGCGCCGAGTGTGCGCCGGATCGCGCCGCCTTTCATTCTGCATACGACAACATCCGCGGGGGAGCAGGATCTCCGCACCCGGGTTATCGTGACCG
>DAHUXT010000294.1 GCA_027307065.1 Ktedonobacteria bacterium | reverse complement strand
CGCTGCCCGACTATGACTTGAGAACGATCTCGATGGGAAGTCCAACTGATGGCTGGATAGGCGGCGATCAGGTCACCTACGCGCCTGGATATCCTTCGATAGGTGGTAAGCCGCCGCAAAACGTCATGATAACCGATAGCAAACTTTGGCACTTTACCGGAAGCCAGTGGACCGAAGCCCGCTTGCCCAATGTTGCCGGAGCACCGCCGAATGGACAGATTACCAAGGTCAACATGTTCTCCGCCACGGATGGGTGGTTGTTCGCGGCGCTCGATACGCAGTCGTCGGTCCCTGACAATGCGGCCCAAATGACGCCGGACTTATTCCGTCTGGAGCAAGGGCGGTGGGTGCAGGTGCCTATTCCGGTCATTCAAGCGCGGCGTTTTGCCAACATGGGCCAGGTTGCGTTCGTCTCGCCAGACGAGTTCTGGGGTGTTGGCGACTCCACGTGGTGGACAGGCATTCCTGAGAGTAGCGGCGGCTATCAGCCAACCGTCACCCCACTGATCGTTCACTATGACCGTGGCGCCTGGAAAGTCATCGAGTATTAGCGCCTTGCATATTGAGTGCAGCCAGCCAACGGAGGGGCTCTCCTCGTTGCGGGAAGGGCCTCTCCTTGGACCAGTTATAGCGGAACGCGGCTGCTAGAACAGCGAGAGCTGCTGCGGCGGCTCGCCTTCGTCGTCCTTCTTCTTCTTCTCGTCCTTGTTGCCAGGGTTGCCCTCTGCCTCCATGCGGCGGGCTTCGGCCAGCGCGGGCGGGATGGAGCGCTTGAAATCGTCGACGACCGTCTGGCGCAGCGACTGCTGGTGCAGTGCCGCCGCCGGGTGATACATCGCCACGACGATGCGCCCGTCGACCTTCTTCGCCTGTCCGTGAATCGCGCTGATCTTCGCGCCAGGGAAGAACCGAGCCATCGAGAAGCGGCCGAGCGTGACGATCACTTTCGGGTTGAGCGCGGCAATCTGGCGGGTGAGGTAGTCTGAACAGGCGAGAATCTCGTCAGGCAGTGGGTCACGGTTTTCGGGAGGGCGGTGCTTGACGACGTTGGTGATGAAGACAGTGCTGCGATCCAGTCCGACCGAGCCGAGCAGTTCATTGAGGAACTGTCCCGCTGGGCCGACGAACGGGCGTCCCTGGCGGTCCTCGTGGTAGCCGGGAGCCTCGCCGATGAAGAGTACCTCGGCATGAGGACTGCCCTCACCGGGGACTCCGTTCTTGGTGTTCAGGCACAGATCGCATTTGGTGCAGACGCGCACCTCGGCCGCGACCGCTTCAAGCACATCCTCGACTGCCATGTCGCTTCCTCCGTATGAGATATCTATGGCGCAGCCGCCCGCGCACTCGCACGATAGCACACCGGTGCGCACGCTGTATAGCCTGGCAGGCTGCGAAGAACGACGATGATGTCTCTGGCTACTACCTTCTCGAATAGTACGGGCGAAGAGGAAATTTTCAACCTTTTTCTAGAGGTATGATACACTCAACCGTTCATTCGATGAACGTGAGATGAACTGAAGCGTCACGCAGGAGAAGCATAGTGATTCGTGACCGTGACCGGCTGCTGGAGCAGTTGCGCCAGTTGCATCGAGAAATCCAGCGGACGGTGGTCGCGTCGACGGAACGCGCATCGCACGGCGCGCTCGCGACGGTGGTGGCGGATGACGACGATGGCGACACCATCTATGCGCTCGACCGCGTCAGCGAGGAGTACCTGATCGGTTGGTTCGAGCGCGAGGTAGCGCCGGAGCGGCCGTTCATGCTGGTGGCGGAGGGTCTGCCAGACAGTGGCGCCGGGCCGGGAGTGCTGGCGCTGCCGCGTGGCATTGCCGCCGATGAGGCTGAGGTGCGCATCCTGATGGACCCGATCGACGGTACGCGCGGCCTGATGTTCCAGAAGCGGAGCGGCTGGATTCTGACGGGTGTCGCGCCCAATCATGGCTCTGCGACACGTCTGCGCGACATCGAGCTGGCGATCCAGACGGAGATTCCTCTCGTCAAGCAGCATCTCGCCGACACGCTCTGGGCCGTGCGTGGCGCTGGCATCGCCGCCGAGCGCTACAATCGGTTGACTGGTGAGCGCCAGCCGCTGGCGCTTCATCCCGATACAGCCAGCAGCATTGCTCACCGGTTCGCGACGGTGGCGCGCTTCGTGCCGGGGGCGCGGGTCGAACTCTCGGAAATCGACGAGGAAATCATGGAGGCGGCGCTCGGCCCGGTGATGCGCGGTAAATCGCTATCCTTCGAGGACCAGTATATTTGCAGCGGCGGCCAGCTCTATGGCCTGATTGCCGGGCAGGACGCGTTTGTCGCTGACCTGCGCTCACTCGTCGAGTCGTTGCGGGCGCGTGAAGGGAGGGTGCTTGGCATCTCCTGCCATCCCTACGACCTGGCCACCGCGCTCATCGCCGAGGAGGCTGGCGTGCTGCTCACCGACGGTCGGGGCCACCCGCTTGACGCACCGCTCGATACACAGACCGATGTTGCCTGGGTGGGCTATGCCAACGCGCAGATTCGCGCCCAAATCGAACCGGCCCTGCTCGCCGCGTTAACCCGCCGCGGTCTGATCTAGCGCGCCCGGTTCACCCGCGCCCGTGTCTGCAACTTGCGCTGAAGTCGCTCGGCGAGTTTCGCTGGCTCGGAACGCTCGACTGTGATGGTGCGCGCGCCGAGGAATCGCGCCAGATCACGCAACGCCCCGGCGATGCCATCAACCAGCGCGGCATCCACACCGACGCCTGGCTCCAGAAAGACTGCACGCGCAATCAGCGTGCCCGTCTCGCGATCCATCTTGGGATCGAGCCGCCCGACAAGCTGCCCCTGGTGCAAGATTGCCAGCGAATAGTAGCCGTAGCGGCGCTTCTCCGGAACGATGTACGCCTCGAAGGCCACTTCGTAGCCGAACAAGGCGCGTGCCCGTGCGCGGTCCCAGATCAGGCTGTCAAAGGGCGAGAGAAAGACTGTGCGCTCTGGGCGCATGCCAGCGCGCAACCGCTCCAGATCAGGCAGACGCTGGCGCGAAACAAAGACTGGCTCGCGAATGCCTTCAACGGCGGCGTGAATCGCTTCGCCGGACGCAACCTGCGCTTCGAGCAGTTGTTGAGCGCGGGGACGTCCGCCCTGGGTGACGCTGCGCGGCCAGACCATGCGGAAGTAGTCGAAGAGCCATGAGGGCGTCACCACGCCCATCGCCTCGACGGTGCGCCGTGCGAGTGTGGCGAGCCGTTGCTCTTGGGGTGTCAGGTGGCCATTCATGGACGCGCCAAACACCTCGACCTCCACACGCTCGCGCAGATCGTAGACCTTCTGACCACCGCGGCGGCTATGCACCATGAGGTCGCCGAGGGTCCAGAGGACCGCCAGCGCGCGGCGACTCTCTTTCAGTCCATGCCAGTCCCACGGCTCGGCGCGTCTGCCATCGTTGGGGCGCTCGAAGTCAGCCGAAGCCAGGGGACCACGCTCGCGAATCGCCGCCATCGTCGTCGCGATGATCTCACGGTTATGTTCGGCCCAGCGGCGGTCGGAGTCGTAGAGGTGCCGATCCGCTTCGACCATCATCGACCGGTACATCGGATAGTCGGACATGGGCAGAATCGAGGCGGCGTGACACCAGTATTCAAAGATGGCGCGATCGGGATAGAGCAGCGAGTCGAAGTGCGCTTCATCGTAAGCGCCCAGGCGACTCCACAGCACCAGGTATTGCGAGCGTCGCGCGACGTTAATCGTATCCACCTGCACCACGCCCAGTCGCTCGATCATCGCCAGCACGTCGGCCCGGGCCGGGCGCGCGGGTGGCGGATCGAGCAGTCCCTGCGCCGCCAGCATCAATGCGCGTGCCTCGTCACCTGTCAGTTGCAGCGCAGGTGTTTCTTGCTGTCGCGGTGTCGCCGCCTGCATGATGTCCGTCTTGCGCTGGGCCATGTCTGCACTCCATCCCGATACTGTCGAACAAATGTCCACAATGGACCCAGTATAACATAGCACTACTGCTCATCAGTCGCGTTGTTGCCGAGAGCCGAGTGGACGCCAATGCCATGCGTGCGATATAACGGCTGTATGGCATTGGGAACTGACTGGCGCTCGCCGATTTGTGCGCTTCTCCCCTGATCCACATGCATATCAGCGTTCTCGGCGAGTACTGCGTTTGTGGGATGTGGATGTATTCCACCAGGAGGACTCGCCATGAAGACGCCGCTCACCCCGCTGGAGTTTATGCGCCGCAGCCGTCGCCTCTACCCCAATCAGGAGGCCGTCGTCGATGGCGATCTCCGTCTCACCTACGAGCAGTTCTTTGACCGCTGCGATCGCTGGTCGGCGGCGCTGGCGGCGATGGGCACCACCCGCGTGAGCCTCGGCGTGCAGGATTTCGACCCGGTGGTGCAGCGCGCGGTCAACCGCCACCAATCCTATGCGGTCACCGCGGATGCCGCGGCGCGGTTGCGCCGGATCGGCATCGGCTC
>DAHUXT010000293.1 GCA_027307065.1 Ktedonobacteria bacterium | reverse complement strand
CCATCGGCGAGCGTTTGCCAGAGGACACATCGAGCGCGCCTGCGATGTCGAGATATCGGGCGACGAGGTTGGCGCAGTTGAAGGTGTAGCGGCGGCCAAATGCCATGGTCGCGAGCCAGGAAGGGACGACCAAATCGGCAATAGAAGCCCAACTAAATGGTTCCCCCACATGCTCGAGTACCCAGGCAATCCCAGACTCGATCCGCTCTGGAGACGTGCGCTCGTCTAACGAGATGATGACCCTGCGCTCGATCAACCCATGTGGCCGCTGCGTGATCCCGTCTTCCGAATGTGCGCCAACAGACGTTCCGTCGCCGAGGTCGATCTCGCAATGGCAAAAGGGGCCGCCTGTATATGCGCAAACGACACGATCCTTCAGGATTCCGCCGCTACGAAATAGCAGTATGTCGCCTCGCATAGTCGCCTGTCCCCTTGCCTTTGCCATCGCCATCGCCATCGCCATCGCCATCGCCATCGCCATCGCCATCGTCGAGTTCCGGCAACGGCAATGCCGATGCTGTCGGTGCAGTCATCGTACACCTGAGCGCTTACGACGAGCAAGGGATGCGCTGCGGTGGCGCGTGAAGAGGAACAAGCGAGGCGGCCGCCACAGGTTCATCGCCCGCTGCAGCCGCCGCATTCTCACTCGCGCATGTGGCTCCCTACCGCGCTGCGGTAGCTCTCGGCACGGCGAACTCGGCAATGGTCGGCTCGACCAGCCGCGCGAAATCCGCATACCGCAGGCTCATGCTCTCGGTGTGGACGCCAGCCGGAAAGACAATGGTCTCGTCCTCGGTCAGGCTCTTATCGACATAGACGGGAATGTCGTACAGGTTGCCAAACGGTGGCATAGCGCCAACTTCACAGTCGGGGAAGGCGTTGGTGAACTCCTCCTCGTGGGCGAGGCGAGTCATACGCGTGCCGATTGCTTCGTTTAGCCCCGCAAATTCGACGCGGGAGGTGGCGGGCAATACGAGCATGATCAACTGGCCGTCTGCCCACACCACAACGGACTTGGCAACCAACTTGCCGGGGATGTGCTCGGACTGGGCGACCTCCTGGGCGGTAAAGGCGGTATTGTGCTGCTGTACGTCGAAGGCCACCTGCTGCTGGCGGAGATAGCTCTCCAATCGCTCTCTGCACTGCATGGCACACGCTCCTTTCAGTGCATCGGGTCAATGGCATCGGGTCAATGCGTTCGTGGCTTGCTTACGTGCTTAGGTGATCGGCGAGACGGTGGACGCCTGTGCTGCGGGTCGCGGAGCCTGATTGCTCAACGCTTCAGGGGTCGGCGGCTCGAACATGCGCCACCCCTCCGGCTCGTGCTCCTGTGCCCAAGCGACATCGTCTCGCTGATCGTCGTAGTCAAAGTCAGGCAGATTCTCGCGCCGCAACTCCGTACGATGGAGCGGCCCGCAGATCCCGGACACATCGTCGTGCTCAAGCCGAACGGCGAAGATGTCGCCCGACGTGACAAACTGCCAGAACTGATACGTTGGCTCCATAACAATCCTCCTCGCGGTTGGCGTACAGAGAGAAATGCCTCTCTCATCATGCTGACATACCACCGTCTCATCGTCGTCACAACGCAGCCTCACAACGCAGCCTCACCAGGCTGGCATCGGTCAATCGGCACGCTGCGGCTGGGCATCTGCCTTGGCTTGCCGGCGTACAGACAGCAGTCGGATGACGATGAGTGCCGAGCCGAGCAGAATCACCGCCGCGAGCGAAATCACCTTGAGCAGAGTGTTCGCCGAGGCCCAGCTTGCGCCGAACGCAACGCCAAGGGCGATCAACAGCGCGGTATCCACGATCTCGCCGGCAAGGGCATACGCAAAAAACGTCCGGAAAGGGAAGCGCCGCGCGCCCGCAAGAATATTGACCACGCCGCTGAATACACCAATCAGCCAGCGACTCAGAAAGATCGCCCACCCCTCGTAGCGGGCAAAGTAGCTACGGCCACGCTCGAGCAGACGGCGAGGCACAATACGGCGACCGACGGCTGAACGTTCGAGCCAGTTCAACGCTTTACCCCCAACCGCGCGCCCGAACAGATAACCAGCGATATCACCCAAACCGGCGGCGGTGATCGCCACAGCCACTACCGCGATGAGTTTTAGGTCGCCGTGGCCCACCAACGCCCCCGCGGCCAGCAGCAGAGGATCGCACGGGACGGGAACCCCGGCGCTGCCGAGAAACACGATGATCCACAGGGCAATGTACCCATGGATCTGGATATCAGACAGCAGGGCAGGCAACATATTCACGTGCTACCTGCTTCCCGCTGACGATCGCTGCAAGGGTCGGTTCAGTCCCTGGCTGGCCGCGGCGCGTGCACTCGCTCCTGAGTTCGCCTCACCTATCAATCTGTCAGGTAACGTTCCAATGCTCATCTGTGATCCCCTGACGAGCGCTTTGGGAAACATCATGCCGGGCGGCATCTCACTGCTACTGATCTGTTAGGCGTACCCCGGCAGCGTCAAGATGGCGTCACAACGCGCCCGTGAAGGTCACGAGCAACTCACAGGTACGCCGCGCGGGGCTATGCAAGCGCTGGGGCGGTGACCCTGGATGCAAACGATCACGCTTTCTTGTATGCTTGGCAACAGACGCCAACACGATTGGAGGCGTGCCCGAGCACGCGAGCACGGACGGATGGAATATGATACAGTCTTAGCCAGCACCGATGCTGTCCCCGCACACAGAGCGCTTACCACTAAGGCATTGAGGGCGGCGCGTAATGGTTAGGTGGAAACGTCGATGCGAGTAGCGCTCTTCATTACCTGCTTCAATGACACTCTCTTTCCTCAGGTGGGGATGGCGACCACACATGTGCTAGAGCGGCTGGGCCATACCGTCGAATTCCCCGAGGCACAGACCTGCTGCGGGCAGATGCACTACAATACCGGCTACCAACGCGAGGCGATTCCACTGGTGCGGCACTTCGTCGAGGTCTTTAGCGCCGCCAACGTTGAAGCGATCGTCGCGCCATCGGCATCGTGCGTTGGCATGGTCCGCGAGTTGTACCCTAGAGCGGCGGCCCTCAGCGGCGACAAGACCCTCATAGGCGCCGTGGCGAACCTCATTCCACGCGTGTACGAGTTGAGCGAGTTTCTGGTCAGGCGCAATGGAACCGTGGATGTTGGCGCGTATTTTCCCCATCGCGTGACGTATCATCCCACCTGCCACAGTCTGCGTGTGCTGCATCTCGGCGATGCCCCGCTGCAACTGCTGCGCGCGGTGAAGGGTATCGATCTGGCTGAACTGCCCAATGACGCCGAGTGTTGTGGCTTCGGCGGCACCTTCGCCATCAAGAACGCCGATACGTCGCTGGCGATGCTCGGCGACAAGATGCGGGGTGTGCTGGATACCGGCGCCGAGGTGCTCTGCTCGGCGGATACCTCCTGCCTGATGCACATCGGCGGTGGGCTGCATCGGCTGCGCGCTGGCGTTCGCACGCTACACCTGGCGGAGATTCTCGCCCATACCGAGACCATGACCGAGGAGGCATGAACCGTGGCGCAACGTCCGCTGCCTGTCTTGCCCGCATTTCCCGATACCGCGCGAGTTGCCCTGGCCGATACTCAAATGCGCCGCAATCTCGCCCGCGCCACCACCACTATCCGCGCCAAGCGGGCGAATGTCGTCGGCGAGATGCCCGACTGGGAGGCGCTGCGGACGGCGGGTGCGGTCATCAAGGCCGACGTGATGCGCCACCTGGACCGCTACCTGCTCCAGTTGGAGGCATCCGTCACCCGTGCGGGAGGTCAGGTACACTGGGCACGTGACGCCGCCGAGGCCAACGCAATTATCACGGAGCTAGTGCGGGCGACTGGCGCGGATCGTGTCGTCAAGGTGAAGTCGCTGACGACCGACGAAATTGGTCTCAATGAGACGCTACGACACAACGGCATTACCGCTATCGAGACCGACCTCGCCGAACTGATCATCCAGCTTGCCGGAGAGAAGTCATCGCACATCCTCGTGCCCGCGATTCACAAGAACCGGAGCGAGATTCGCGATCTCTTCCGCCGAACCATCGCCCAGGGCGACGCGGGGCGGTCGCTCACCGACGAGCCGAAGGAGCTGGCGGCGGCGGCGCGGCGCTATCTGCGAGAGCAGTTCCTTTCCGCTCAGGTGGCCGTCAGCGGCGCGAATTTCGCCGTGGCGGAGACAGGGACTGTGGCGGTCGTCGAGAGCGACGGAAACGGCCGCATGTGCCTGACGCTGCCGCAGACCATGATCACGCTGGCCGGGATCGAGAAGGTGATCCCGAGCTGGACCGACCTCGGGGTGTTCCTGCAGCTGCTGCCGCGTTCGGCCACCGGCGAGCGGATGAACCCGTACACGTCGATGTGGACGGGTGTGACCCCGGGTGACGGGCCGCAGACCGTACACATCGTGCTGCTGGACAACGGCCGCACGGCCACCCTGGCCGACCGGGTCGGTCGCCAGGCGCTGCGGTGCATCC
>DAHUXT010000292.1 GCA_027307065.1 Ktedonobacteria bacterium | reverse complement strand
TCGCGGCGCCTGTCTGCCCAGCACCTCTTGCACTGGCCCGCATAAGCCCGCGAACATGTTGCGTCTGCTCCACAGCGTTCTGGCAATAGCCGCATGACGCAAGGTGACCTTCCACGGTGGCGCGCTCGTCGCCAGCAAGCTCATCGGCTGTCCACGCCGCCAGCAGCTCGTCGCCCAAGTGCGGTCCGACGCCATTGGTTGCTGCGGGGATTGGCGCGGCGACCGGCCATTGCTCGATAGGTGTCTCTTGTGATTCGCTCATGGTTGTGCCTCGGTTTCCAGCGCGGCATAGGCGCTGCGCAGGGCCGTTAACGCGCGCCCGACCCGTTTGCGCACCGCCTCGCTTGTCAGGTTCAGTCGCGTGGCGATCTCGCCATGGCGCTCTCCGGCGACGTAGTGCAGCACCAGACAGGCGGCATCGTCCTCGTCTAACGTCTTGAGCGCGACACGCAGCAGCTCGCGTCCGATGACAGCGTCTTCGAGCGATATACCCCGCTGGGTGGGCTGCGTTGGCGTGGATATACCGCGCGCCGCCATCGCATCGCGGCGCAAGAGCGAGATGGCGCGGTTGGTGGCGATGCGATACAGCCATGGCGCGAGCAGATCACCCGTGCGGGTCGCGGTGTCGGGCGGCTGCCAGCGCGCGAGTCCTTGATAGGCCGCGAGAAACGTTTCCTGGGCGAGGTCGCTGGCCAGGCTGGGATCATGCACCATCTGCCGCAGATAGCTCTGTATCCGCTGCTCGTAACGTTGCACTAGCGCCGCGAATGCCGCGTGATCGCCGCCTGCGGCGCGGCGAATCTGGCTCAACTCATCGGCCGCGGCGATATTGGATAGTCCCATTGGTGGGTTGGCCCTCTCCAGCCGGTTGCCGCTACATCCACTGTAGCGGCTGTGCGCGTATCCTGTCTGCTGATAGAACGCTCGCAGCGGCATAAACCGGACGGAAGATCACCGAATGCAAGATTATCGTTGTGCGAGCGCATGCCGACGCGAAGACACTCTGGCTGCTGGTGGCAGTGCGGTAGTGATCGACGCGGCCATCCAGCCGGGGAGGAGTCTATCGTCGAGGGTACACATGCCTGACGCAGGCTAGCCCGCGAGCTGGGTCGTCAGTTGCTGGTAGAACGCTTTCATCGCTGGCGTTGCGCCGTCGCTGGACGATTGACCTGTCGCCACCGCCGCGACGATCACCTGCGGGCCATTCGGTGGGTTGAGGATGCCCGCGATACTCACCGTCCAGGTGTTGCCCGTAGGAGCAATGCCCACCACCAACAGATTGCCCGCCGTCCGCGCCCACGAAGCGGTCAGATTCGACGTCGTCGCGGCATCCGCCAGCGAGAGAATGCTGACGACCGATGTGCTATCGGCCTTGCTGAGCAAATTGCCCGCCAGTTGCTCATAAAACGTCATCATCGCGCGGGGCGTCGCCTGGCATGCGCTCCAGGTCGGATCGGTCTGAAAGCCAGAGATCGTGTGATTGCCCAGATAGGTCGAGAGCCCCGACGCGCCGCCAAGTTGCTGATAGATGCGTGGCGTTCCGGTGGCGTCGCTGTGCGAAATCAGCAGCGCGTCCATCAGGCTGACCGAGGTATGCTTCGCCTCGGCTCCTCCGTAGAGGGCGCTCAAAAGCATGGGGCGAAAGCCTGTGCCGAGCGTGACGCTGTTATCCATTCCCCCAGCGTTGTAGAGCCGCCCCTGACTGGGGATAGACACCACGGCGGAGAACTGCCGCGAATAGGGAGAAACCACCTGGCGAAGCGCTGGTGAGAGCGCCCCCAGGTCGCCCATGATCGCGCCAGTGTGCCCATTGGAATCGAGCAGGTTGTTGGGAACCCAGCCCGCGCCACCCATGCCGTGTACCGGCCCAGTCCACTCGATGCGCGACCATAGAGTATTACCGGCGCGCTGGTGCTGGAGCAGCCTGACCGGGAACGCTGGGGCAAGCGTCGCCAATGCCGCACCTTGCCCTGGGCGGGGCAGCACATCCACCGAACGTGTCACCCAGGCGTCGCGGGGCAGCGCCAGATCGGGCGCATCGGTGGGTGTTGGCGCGGTAGCGGTGAAGGGATTGCTCAACGGTAGCGAAAAGCTCGGAAAAGCGAGATGTCCGGTCGCCTCCGCGACGATCACCAGCGGCACAATGCCGACCATGCAGAACGCCAGCAGAATAATAAGCGTGCCTCGCCAGGCGCTCATCTGATGCGGTGGCGCAACGGTGGTGCCTCGCTTCGAGGTTGGCCGTTTTCGTGGTGGCGCAGGTGGGGCGCTCTGCACGCCTATCGCCATCGTCACACCCTTTTCCGCGTGTATTTCGCGCGTCTGCCGCAGTCGCTCTCGAACGTAGCTCACCGAACCGTTACCGACACATTATCTGTACGAACGTAAGCAGCCTGTGAGTGGACTTATTGTACCACTGCCCAACAAACCACATATTCCAGCGTTACGCAGCCCGTGGGCGAGTCGCCTCCCGCAGCGCCAGTGCCGCCTCGAAGTCCGGCGCCAGGGGTGTCACTTGCATCTTCGCCGCCGCCAGCCCCGACACCGAGAGCTCGCCCGTATCGTAGTTAATGGTGATGCGCCCGAAACGGCTGAGAATATCAGATCCCAGCAGGCCATGCACGTCGGAGTTTTGGCGGAAGGATGGCAGGTTGGTGCTGGCGACGTCGGCGGCGGGCAGGGTGATCTTGCCAGCGCTCCAGCTATCCACATGCACCGGCGTAATATCCTGCGAGCCACCTACCCCCGCCACCTTTCCGCTATCGCCCATCACCGGCAGTTGGAGCGTGTCGGCAAGTTGCGTATCGATGAGGGTAATGCCCGCGCCTGTATCCAGCGCGAAGTTGTATGGCCCATGACCGTCGATAGTAATTGGCACCAGAATCATCGCGGCGCCGCCTCCGCCATGCAAAATCTTCACCGGCGTAGACTGGCCGCTCCCTGTGGACACGCTGCCGCCACTGGTGTTAGCGCCACTGCTTCCCGACGTGGGGGTGACTGCGAGGCTGCATGCGCCAATAGCCAGCGAAAGCGCAACAAGCGCCGCCGCGATGGCAAATAGCCGAGCGCGCGGCCCGTGCCGGTTCGTGTTCGAGCGCATGACGGCTCCTCCTTCAGCGCCACATATCGTGCTGTGTGGTGTGTCTTGTGTCTTGTATCCAGGCGACCGAGTGTAGCTAGCGACGGCCATGGTTGATCAATGGTGGCCGCTTCGTAGTAGCTGGCGCTGATGGCATTGTCTGTGTTGAACACGTTGACCACGTTGACCGTGATGAATCTACGGATAACCAGGGCGGCTAGTTACCACCAATTTTGTGACATCTGGCGCAGTCCTGCGCGTGTTGTTCGCCAATACTCGCAACATCAGCGAAAACGCCAGGGTTGTGCTGAGCTTTGCGCTAGGCGCCCCACCACGGGTGTCGCTAAAAACTGACCAGTATACGGGTCGGCGTGATGCGAATCGCCTCTGTGTATTCTTTGGCCATGCTTTCAGGCGTCCATCCCATGTCTGCCAGTTTGCCCGTGTACTTGGTCGCGTAGGCGGCCAGCGTGGTGGAGGCAGCGGGATCATTTACCAGCGCGGCTACGCCTTCCAATACGACGATGTCGTCGCCATCGTCGGCGCTGTCGAGCGCGACCGTAACCGCTGGATTGGCCGTCACATTGCTCAACTTTTGATTCTTGGGTTTGCTGAAGATGAGAATCGTCTCGCCTTCCCATAGAAACCAGACTGGCACCAGATGCGGGCGGCCATCGGGGCGAACACTCGCCAGCCACAGAATCAGCTCGTTGCGCAGCCGCTCGGCGATATGCGCTTGTTTGGGATCATTCTGGTCGAGTTGGAAAGCCATCGTGATATCTATACCTCCGTGAAAACTGTCCCCGCGCAAAAGTTGCCAGCGGGCATATGCAGACAGTATAGAGCGTATCGCACCAGCCAACACCACAACAGACATCCCTCCCCGTGCGAGATAGGCGTGGAATCTGCGACAGATGCGGGTACATATGCGTATTGAAGGCAAGCATACATCTCGCCGCCTATGACATGGCGCGGTGTGATAGCCTGTAGTGTTGCCTCACATGTGATGGAGGCGATCATCGTCCGGCGGGTGGCGCATCGGTCGCTGCGGTCCAGAATCGCCGTCCGCGTGTCATCGATCACATACAATACATACAGAGAGCCTTTGTGGACAAAGATACATCTGCGGAAAATAAGGATGTGCGTACTCGTACTGGTGAGCGGCGCGCCGTGCTCATCAGCAGCCCGCATGCCGGGAACGCGATACACGCTGAGCGGCTGGCCGCCTGGCTGGGTCGCGTCGGCATCGCCGTGACAGAGAGCCTGCTCATCAGCGATCTCGACCACACTCAGCCGCAGGGGATGCGCTGGCGCGCGCGTGGCGATGACCTGGCAATTGTCGCGGGCGGGGATGGCGCAATCGGTTCGGTGGCTACTCAGCTTGCCGGAAGTGGACTGCCGCTGGCCATCCT
>DAHUXT010000291.1 GCA_027307065.1 Ktedonobacteria bacterium | reverse complement strand
AGGGGAAGGAAATTAGTGGAGATGTACCGGCGCTTGAGGGGTGGAGCGCCCAGCGACGCTCCACCTGATCTGTCGCGGTGGGATGGCAGCGGTCAGTCTACGGCCGTGGCATGCCAAGCTGCTCTGGGATGCCTGGGGAGCCAGGCACAATAGTAATACTCGATAGCTGATTGCCACGCACAGTTGCGGTGTTTTGATCTGTCGTGGTGAAGCGGCGGCCTGTCGCGGCGAAGGGTGGCATTCCCGGGAGGGCAAGTGTGCCGGTGTGGGTGCCACTGACGTGTGACATACCTTGAACAGTATCGCCACTCTCGCTGGGGTTATCCAGGGCAATATGCCAGTCGGGCGCGCCCGCGAACCATGCCTGCTGGCCGGCGATAAACGCTTGTTTGCCCACTGGCTGTGGGGTAACTCCTGAAAAGACAAAATCATCGGTGAGGTAACTCGCCACAGTATCCCATTGCTGGGCGTTGAGGGCGGCGGTGAGGGCGTTGACGGTGTCGAGTGCTCCCATGTGTTCGGCCCCTTTCATTGAACGCTTCTCGCGCGAGAACATTCGTCGTTCTGCGCTGCCTGAGTATATCTTATCCGAGACGCCGGATGCTGCCAGCGAAGTGATGAGGTGATATGGTGTCGATGGATTTATCGAATGTGTTGCGAATGTGCTTCGGTGCGGGAGTAACGGCATGAGTGTCAATGTGAATTGGACTGCGGTGGAGGCAGTCGCCACCGTCGTTGGCTATCTGATACCCGTCGTGGCGCTGTTTATCGTGCCGGTAAACCGCAAGCCCACGGCTGCGACTGCCTGGTTGCTGGTCATGTTTGTGCTGCCGTACGTTGGCCTGCTCGTCTTCTTGCTGATCGGTAGTCCGAAGCTCCCGCGCTGGCGTCGAGCTCAGCAGCACACGATGGATCAACGGATAGAGGCGGTGGCGGCTCAGGCAAAGACGTTGCCGGGCATGTCGCTGATGCTCGACCCACCGATTCCGCCGCGCTACATGCCACTTGCTCGGCTCGCGGCCAATCTTGGCGGGTTGCCCGCCGTGGATGGCAACAGTGTCGAGTTGCTTCACGACTATCCCGAGATTCTGCGACGCATCGCGGCGGATATCGACGCGGCGCAGCGGTTCGTTCACGTCGAGTATTACGCGTTGAGCAGCGACCAGGAGACCGAGAGCGTCTTTGTGGCGTTGGAGCGCGCCCAGCAGCGCGGCGTGAAGGTGCGCGTGCTGATGGATCAGTATGGCTCGCGCAAATATCGCAATTATCGCAAAACCCGCGAGCGGCTGACGCAGGTTGGTATCGAGTGGCATTTGATGTTGCCACTGCGCCCGGCGCATGGCGAGTTCTCCCGGCTCGACTTGCGCAACCACCGCAAAATCGTCGTGATTGACGGCAAGATTGGCTTTACCGGTTCGCAAAATATCATCCGGCGCAACTACTTCCGCCGCGACAAGATCTACTATGACGAGTTGGTTGCGCGCGTGGATGGGTCCGTGGCGGCGGAGTTAAACGCAGCCTTCGTCACCGACTGGTACGCCGAGTCGGGTGTGCTGCTCGATGAGCGGACGGCGCCTGAAGCGATGGTGATTCCAACGTCCGGCGGTGAGGCACTTTGCCAGGTATTGCCCAGCGGCTCTGGCTTCGACGACGAAAACAACCTGAAGCTCTTCACGTCGCTGATCCATGCGGCCCAACGCAAATTGGTCATTACCAACCCCTACTTCGTGCCCGACGACGCGCTGATGGTCGCCATTACCAGTGCGGCCCAGCGCGGCGTAGATGTCAGCCTGATCAACTCTGAGGTGAGTGACCAGTTCTTTGTGAGCCACGCGCAGCACTCGTATTACGAGCAGCTCATGAAAGCAGGCGTCAAGGTGTACTGGTATCGCGCACCGATATTGCTGCATTCCAAATGCATGGCGATCGACGACGATATCGCGGTGATCGGGTCGAGCAATCTGGATATCCGCTCGTTCCAGCTCAACATGGAGGTGACGCTGATCGTCTATGACCGTGACGCTGTGACACAACTGCGCGCCATCGAGGCGACCTACATCGAGCGCTCAAAACTGCTACACCTGCACGAGTGGCAGACACGCTCGATCTTGCAGCGGCTGGCGGAAAACATCGCTCGCCTCACGTCAGCGCTTCAGTAAGGCGGAGACCCCCTCCCCAGGTGCGCGGGAAGAGGTCTCATGGAATGACGCGACAATACGATGAAGCGAGTTACGCGGAGGCGGTTTGCAGGCGTGGGCCAGAGATAAAGTAGACCAGCAGCGCCGAAGCGGTGATGGCGACGTGGAGCAGGTTGTCTGCCAGGTTGATCGGAATCAGGCCGAGCAGGCTGCCGCTCATCACGAGTGGCGTGAACCCAAGAATCGTCACGAGCGCGTAGACGACGCCGAAGACCAGCGCGTACATGCGCGCATAACTGCCGCTCGCATAGTAGCCAGCGAAGATGCCGACCAGACCTGTCAGGATGTGGATGATGTTGTGCAGCGGGTTGATGGCGAAGATGCCGAGCAGGTAGCCGGAACCGCTGTAGCCGCTGGAGATCCCCGGCACGAATCCCAAAATGCCTATGAGCAAGGCGACGACCCCAAAGACGCGAGCGTAGAGTTTGGCGATATCCATCAGGTAACTCCTAGTGATTCGGGCGATGGCCATGTGGCGCACCGTGAGATGACGGCAGCGTCCCATGCCACATGCCAACAAACAATTTCACCGATACAAGCGACTCTCGTGAACGCGCTACGATGACCTGCCAGCCCGTCGCTGGCAACGCGAGTATTGCCGGGTAGTGCGGAAGAAGGCGCGATGAGAGCGGATCAGGTATGCCAACGGACGCCTACCCTGAACGTGGCGTGGACCATTGGCTCTCCTGGGACGCGAATCGTGACGGTCAACTGCCACGGTCCTGCCATGCTGAAGATCGGATGCGCGTTGTAGCGACCGTGACTCCACGTGGCCGGAACCGCTGGTACAGGCATCGGCATCGTCAGCATATCGGCGCTTACCGTCACACTGGCGCTTGAGATGGCGTGGTGCGCCGCATCGCTCACCAGCAGCGAGAGGGTGTTGTGGTCGCCAACGAGCATCGCGCCAGAGTCTGCCAGCATCGTCACTTGGTATGGCCCCGCCGATGCCAGCTGTCGAGCCGGGCCGGGCGCGGGCGGGAAGATCAACGCACCGAGCCCCAGGTGTGTCCATGCCAGCAGCGCCAGCACCAGCAGCGCCGAACTCACGATGACGCTGCGAGCGATGTTGGCTTGCCGAGCCGAGATTGCTTGCGGCCTGGTCTCCCGTCTGGCAATTGGTGTCATCATGGCGCGCTCCCAACGTATGCCTGTAGATTTGCTGGACGATGGTCTGATTCATGCGTTCGATGCGCATGACGCCTGGCGATCGCCCGCCTGCGGCACTCCCAATGTGCCGTCTCACCGGTATCTACACCGGGTATCTGAGATCGGATGACTGCGCGGGCTGACTACGAGAATGCCTGGCCCATCGACACTCAGCTAAGGGGTGGCGCTTTGCGATATAGTTGAGGATGTCATCGGCTTCCCAGGAAACCTCAACGATTCGGCGACTCCGCGTGTATGGATGAATGGTAGGTGCGCGCGTTGGGTAACCCTGACATGGGATCGCGTCTAGACGACGACACGCAGCTCGTACGTCGCGTGGCATCAGGCGATGAGGAGGCTGTTGGCCTGCTCTATGATCGCCTGGGCCGCTCGGTCTATGGCTTGTGCCTGCGCATCGTCCGTGATGCTGGCGCCGCCGAAGAACTCACGCAGGAAACATTTGTGCGCCTGTGGCGTAGTGCCGCCAGCTTCGATGTGGAGCGTGGCCGGGTGAGCACGTGGCTCCTGCGGATTGCCCACAATCTGGCGCTCAACGAGATCCGTCGTCGCCAGAGCCGTCCGGTCGCTGCGCCAGAGGCTGAATGGGAGACGACTGTCGCCACTCTTGCCGATTCCAGTCTCGTGGGTGATCCGCCAGCGGTAGCGGCCCTGCGCGAGCGGGCTGAGGTGGTGAGGAGTGTGCTGGCCGAGTTGCCCGATCCACAGCGGAAGGCGATCGAGTTGGCGTTTTTCGGTGGGTTATCCCAGGCGGAGGTCGCGGCGGCTCTGGGTGACCCATTAGGCACGGTGAAGAGCCGTATTCGTATTGGTATGCAACACTTGCGTGAGCGACTGGTCGCAGCGGGCATGGATGGGATCAACTGAATGGATACGCAAGACGAACACGTCGATTACCTCATCGACGCCTATGTGCTCGGCGCGCTGGAGCCTGATGAGGTCGCGCTGGTAGAGCGGCACCTGCCGACGTGCGCTGCATGCCAGGCGCTGCTCGATCAGGCGCGCGCGCCGCAGACGCCGCAGACGCCGCAGACGCCACAGCGCGGATACGGGGCAAAACCAGCGAAGGGGGCAAAACCAATGGGGCCACAGGTCGTCAGCCCGCAGGCTCCGTTGCCGAGCGCGCCTTCGCAGGCCAGCGCGTGGCGTCGCGTGGAGCTG
>DAHUXT010000290.1 GCA_027307065.1 Ktedonobacteria bacterium | reverse complement strand
CAGCAGCTCCGCCCTGCCCCACAGGATGCCGATGCCTGAGGGGCCGAGCATCTTGTGGCCGCTGAAGGCGTAGAAGTCGCAGTCGAGCGCGCGCACATCCACCGGCAGATGCGGCACACTCTGCGCGGCGTCCAGCAGCACCAGCGCCCCCACCGCGTGCGCCTTGGCGATCATCTCTTTGGTGGGCGGCAGCGTGCCCAGCACATTGGACATCTGCGTCATCGCGACGAGCTTGGGCCGCGTGGTCTCCAGCAGGCGCTCATACGCCTCCTGATCCAACTCTCCATCGTCGGTAATCGGCACGTAGTCTACCCGCGCACCAGTGCGCTGCGCCGCGAGCTGCCACGGCACGATGTTGCTATGATGCTCCATCTCGGTGGTGAGCACGGTGTCGCCGGGACGCAGATTGGCGTCTGCCCAGGTGCGCGCGACGAGATTGATGCCTTCGGTGGTGTTGCGGGTGAAGATCACCTCGCGCACGCTATTGGCGTTGATGAACCGGGCGACCTGCTTACGCGCCCGCTCATAGGCGCTGGTGGACTCTTCGGCCAGGGTGTAGGCGCCGCGATGGGTATTGGCGTAGGAGGTGCGCGCAAAGCTATCCATGGCGTCGAGCACCTGAGCGGGCTTTTGCGCGGAGGCGGTGCTATCGAGGTAGATAAGTGGCTTGCCGTTGATCGAGCGCGCGAGAATCGGGAAATCGGCGCGTGGGGCCAGCGACGGAATGCTCCCTGCGCTGGCATCAGCCGTCACCACGCCCGCAACACCGGGTTGGTCACTCATTCAAATGCTCCCTTCCGCTCGCAGTCGCTCAGATTGTGCTGCCGAAGTGTATTGTCTATCCATGGCTTCACAGTTCTGTCAAGCGTCAACAAGGCCGGAAGTCTCCTCCCGGCCCCGCTATCGCTTCCGCCTCCATGCGCGAGCGCGGTTATTTTGTTGGCGCCGGGCTCTCGTCCGCGTCGTCTACGCTCTCGCCGGTCAGCCACTCATAGCCCTTCTGCTCCAGTTCGAGCGCGAGGTCTGGCCCACCGGTGCGGATGATGCGTCCCTTGTACATCACATGGACGATATCCGGATGGATATAGTTGAGCAGCCGCTGATAGTGCGTGATGAGCAGCACGCCCATATTCGGGCCGCGCAGCGCATTGACGCCCTCAGACACGATACGCAGCGCATCGATATCCAGGCCAGAGTCAGTTTCGTCGAGCACTGCCATCTTCGGCTCGAGCATCGCCATCTGCAGAATCTCGGCGCGCTTCTTTTCACCGCCTGAGAATCCCTCGTTGATGTAGCGGTTGACAAAGGTGTTGTCGACCTTCAGCAGCTTCATCTTCTCGTTGAGCAGCTTGCGGAACTCGGCAGGCGGCATGCCACGGCGCTTGGGCGCTTCGCCGCTCGGCGTCTCAGACGCGTGCGGGTCGTATCCATCG
Organism: Ktedonobacteria bacterium; assembly: GCA_027307065.1. Classification (GTDB taxonomy): domain Bacteria; phylum Chloroflexota; class Ktedonobacteria; order Ktedonobacterales; family JADMIN01; genus DAHUXT01. The sequence continues at coordinate 3,105 of DAHUXT010000290.1, read as the reverse complement.
CGTTTGGCCTCCATGGCACGGCGCAAGAAGTTGCCAACCGAGACACCTGGCACGCTCGACGGATACTGAAAGGCGAGGAAGAGGCCCATGCGCGCACGCTTATCGGGCGAGAGTTCGAGCAGATTGATGCCATTGAAGTGAATCTCGCCCTGGGTCACCTCGTAGCGCGGGTGCCCCATGATCACATTCGCCAGCGTGCTCTTGCCAGAGCCGTTTGGCCCCATCAGGGCGTGTGTCTCGCCCTGGCGGACAGTCAGATTGACGCCGCGCAAGATCTCTTTATCGTCAATGCGCGCGTGCAGGTCGCGAATTTCCAGTTCAACAGGCGCTACTGCGGACTGCTGCGCCAGGGTGGCTTGCTCTGTCTCCATAAGAAAAGATCGACTCCTCTAAAAACCTGTCTCTATCGCATCGCGTCATCGTACGCGCGCGTATGCTTCGACTCTCTCCGCCTCATCCGTGTCCGGCGCTGTCGAGCGCGGTAGCTTTGGTCAGGCGTGGCGAGAGTGTAATCAGCGGCATGCCGTTGGGTGCGCGCCCGGCGCGTTCGCTTTCATTGGCGCGGAGCACATCGGCGAGTGTCAGGGCATCGAGGGCGGCGGTGACGGCGTCGCGCACGTGCGCCCAGAGAAACTTCGTCGAGCAGCCATCCAGGCGATCGCAGATGACTTCCATCTCACCTTCTGTCGCGCAGATCATCGGTGCGATGGGGCCTTCGAGCGCCCGCACAATCTCGCTCATCCGCATCTCTTCAGGCGCGCGCACCAACCGATAGCCGCCATGCGCGCCACGGGTGGATTCGACCAGACCATGCTCGCGCAGTGCGCGTACCAGTTGCTCCAGGTACTGCACCTTCAACTCAAGCCCTTCAGACTGGCTAATCTCGCTCAGTGAGCGGGGTGTGCCGCCGTAGTATCGCGCCAGGTCTACCATCAGGCGCACGCCGTACTCCCCGCGAGTGGATACTCGCAACATCAGGGCGGCCTCCTCGCCTATCTGTCTCTCGTGCCCTTGTGCTTGTGTGCCCAACGGGTCTCACGTGTCTATCACATCTATTCCGACTTATTCACTCGGATATACTATAGCATCGGGCGCGATGGGGCGTCAAGCGCCGCACGGCTGGTCCTCGCGCTCGCTGCACGGCCTGCCGAATGGTCCGCCATGAAGAAGTCATCTGCGCCAACTGCCGCAATATCCACTGGACAATGCGAGTATACTTTGGGCGAATGTGCGTCGGGATGTGGGTCGGGTAGGCTGACGCAAGGAGATTGTAGAGATCGTATGGGGATGATACATTGGCGAAGATGCCAGGCGCGCGCGCCTCATGCTACTGGCGAAGATCGGTGGGCTCGCGTGGTCGGGACTCGGACAACTGGGATGGCGAGAATAGCCGGGATTGCTTGGATGGCTGCGGTGGTCGTGCTGCTATCGGCGCTCGCGTTGACTGGATGCGCTGCCAATGCGGGGATATCCCCGACGCCCGCGCCCACCGTCGACACGAGTGGCGGCACACCGGGGGTGCATCCGACACTGACGCTGCCAACCTTGACGGCGGTCGCCTCACCTAGCGGCAATGGCGGTACGGGTGGCGCGGATGCCTTCTGCTCCGGCCCAACCAAGATTTCCATCCAGCCCGGCGGCAATATTCCCGCCTATCCTGGCGCGGTGCTGCACTTTAGCCAGTCGAATGGCAGCAACGCGTTCTTTGGCTTCTGCACTGGCGCATCAACCAGTGACGTGCAAAACTTCTACGCGCTGCACCTTCCCAAAAGCGGCTGGTCGGGTCTCCATACTTCCACCATCGCCTCGGTGGTGCAGATCACCGCGTCACAGTGCGCGTCCAAGAGCGCCCCACAGATCATTGTGACCATTGCGCCCGATGCCAGCGGCACGACGACGACCAGTGTCTCGGTTGTTGTGCTGGCAGGGACGTGCTGAAGCCTGCGCCTTCCTTAAGACGCAAAGAAAGCAGCGAGGAAACAGGAGAGTGGTGAGCTCCTGCCCCTCGCTGCCCGATAGGACCGCGCGGGAATGGCGTGTGGATGTGACGCTAGTGGATGAAGATGACGCCCGGTCCCGCATGGATATAGCGGAAGTCTACGCGGCCAAAGCCGCCGCCGCGCCAGCCGAAGTTCATCTCGGTGATGAGCACCCAGTAACCATCTGGCGAGACCGCGACGGCCTGTGCCCAGTGTCCCGCGGAGCTTGCACCCTGCACGTACGGGTTAAACCATACGGCCGCGCCCGCGATTGGCGCGCTGGTGCGCCGGTACTCTGTTCCCCACAGAATGTCTGGCTGGTTCGGGTGTAGCGCCTCGACCCACCAGTTGCAGAAGCCGAAGGTGCTATTGGCATGGTAGATCGTGCGGTTGGGATAGTAGATGTTGGCATAGCAGCCGGGCGGAACGGTCCACATGCTGATATTGGGAACGAACATATAGCTCTGCGTGCAGGGCAGGCCGCCGGTTGCGGGCGCTCCACCGCCGTTGCCGCTGCCACCGGAACCTGCCGGGTGGCTCACTGTCGTTTTCCTGGTAATATGTACCGCTGCCTGCGCGTGCTGCATGATGTGGTGCGCGGGCGCGAGATCGCTCTTGTCAATGGTGTTGGCGCTTGCCCCGAACGACACGAATGTGTTCTGGCAGGCGGCTGTTGAAATCGACGCTCCAGCGCAGGCTGACGCGGCGGGCAAAGGTGCCCAGGTCATGGCGGCGGCCATCATGCTGGAGATTGCCAGCCCGATGCAGATAGCCGAGCGCCAGACACCGCCAAGAACCTTGCGACGCGGTGCGGTAAACTGATACAACAGAGCGGCCATGTGTGCAAACCTCCTCAGTATCCCACCGATTGGCCGGTGGTGGTCACTCATAAGCGAGTGACGGTCTATGCTGTGGGACGAGCCACTCGTGAGAAGTGTCTCATATAGGACCCCCTGATTCTCGCGTGGGGGCAAGAAAAATGACAGAAAATTAACCAAAACAGAAGGCATCCAGCCTATCACTAGAAGCGGTGAATACGTAGATCAAACCCTGAAAAATAGCGATATTGGCGTGCACCCTATCTGCGGCAGCGTGTTCATGCTCGTGTCTGAGCCGAACTGGTGGC